>JADINF010000006.1 GCA_017694145.1 Candidatus Stercoripulliclostridium pullicola | reverse complement strand
ATATATTCTATATCATTTTTCTTGCAATAGTCAATAGCCAACCCCTCGTAATACTCGGTCACAATATTGCGGCGGTACTTTCTCACGCATTGAGTGATGAGCTTGACGCGTTTTTCGGGGGAAAGCGAAGTGACCTTCTCCGGATTGACGAGCACCGCTATATAAACCACGTCGAATTCATTAAGCGCGCATTCCAGAAGGTACTCGTGACCTAAAGTAAACGGATCGAAAGTGCCCGTAAGACAACACGCCGAAGCCTTCTCCACGAGCTCCACCGTCGAACTGCCGTAGTCGCGGGAATCGGTAATGCGGTATCCTTTCGGAGTAGCGGGCGGCTTTCCTTCACGCGCGCGTTCAACAACTATCACGCCTCCGTCAGCAAGTATGCCGCGCGAAGCTATCAGCTCTATCGCCGCGGTATCGGCGCCCGTATTGTAAGGCGGGTCGAGAAAAATGAGATCGAATTTGCGCCCTTCTCTCGCCAGTTTGTCCACGGTGGCGGTGAAATCGCTTCTGACAAGCAGATATTCTGCGTCGGTTTTGGCAAGATTTGCGCGGGCGGTCTCAACCGAATCGGTCGCTCTGTCGGCAAATACCGCGAATTCCGCGCCGCGGGAAAGCGCTTCTATGCCCAGCGCGCCGCTTCCGCAAAAAAGATCGAGCACCACCGCCCCCTCCAGTCTGTCGCGGATGAGATTAAACATACTCTCCTTCACCCTGTCCGTAGTGGGGCGCACGCTCATATCCTTGAGCGTGTCGAGCTTAATTCCTCTGTATTTACCTGCGATTACTCTCATCACCTTTCAATATACCTTCTTCGGTAACTATTACGTCCATCGCGACGTCGTTAGGATCGCGCGGGATCTCCTTGAATTTTCGCGAAGCGTAACACACTCCTATCTTGACGATATCCTTACCCGCAAGATATCTGTCGTAATAACCTTTGCCGTGCCCGAGGCGGGTAAAAGCGTTGTCGAACGCCACCATGGGCACTACGGCGACGTCGGGAATAACTTCCGACGCGGTATCGCATATCGGCTCTCTGATGCCGAAGCTTCCATATTTTACGGGATCGCCCGGAGCGTAAGCGGAAATAACGAATTCCTCTCCGCGCACGACGGGAACGAATATGTTTTTCCCTTGAGCGTGCAGCTTTGCGATAAGTTCGTCGGTATCGGGTTCGTTGGGCAAAGATAAAAACAACAAAACGTTACGGGCTTCCTTTATCTCTTTTAAGGATACCGTAAATTCGGAGATCGTGCGCGAGTACGCCTCGCGCACTTCATTCGGCAAACGCTCCGAAAGCTTTGCGATTTTTCTCAGAAGTTCTTTATCCATAGTCCGCGCGACGAAGTCCGCCGCTCCCGCCGTATACGGTATATTTAATCTATATATCGCCTTCGGGCTCTCCCTTTCACGGAGGTCATCACCTCGTAGACGGTGGCGTTCGCCGCCTTACAATAACTGTCTATCGTTGCGGGGTCTATGAGGGTGACTTCGTCTCCTCTCTTAGCCCGCGTATCGCCGAGCTCGATAAGAAACATATCCATACAGACCTTACCGACTATACGCCGCTTTACTCCGTTCACGATGACTTCCGCGCCGCTGTAGGCGCGCATTATGCCGTCGTAATAGCCGCCGAACACGGTGGCTACGACGGTATCCTTTTCCGCAACGTAAGCGCCGTCGTATCCCACGCAGTCACCGCGCTTGACGCGGTGGATATCCATTATCGCGCTCCTTACGCTCATCGCGCTCTCGTAAGCGAGCCTTCCCGCTCTCACGCCGTCGTAGAGGGCGCCTTCGAGTATCCCGTCGGAAGCCGCGCAATGGCGGACGATGTCGGGATATTTTGCCTTGAGAGGAGCGGTTATTTCTTCGAAACGCGCGCTCTGCGTGGGAATACTCGCCGCGGAACGGAAATGCGTGCATACCGAACGCGGGCGTATTCCCTTCTTATCGAGCAGTTTACAGAGTTCTTCGCATTCTTCCGCGGAAGAAAAGCCCAGTCGGTGCATTCCGGAATCGACCTTGACGTCCGCTTCTCTGACGCCCGCGCCGAGAGAGGCGAGCGTATCGAGATCGTATATCACGGGGGTAAGAGAATATTCTTCGGTAAGACGCGCGTCGCGCGGAGTATAGGTGAAAACCGATACCGGCTTCGATATGCCCGCGGCGCGTAAGCGCGCACCTTCCTCTGCGGTAGCCACGCCGAACCTGTCGACGTAGCTCTCCGTGTGACCCGCTACCCTCTCCAATCCGTGATTGTACGCGTCGGCTTTCACCATAAAAGTAAGCTCGACGCCACCCGTCAGCCGTCGTATTCTCTCAAGGTTCTTACGTATCTCGGCTAAATAGGTGTATACGATCAGATTGATATTTACCCCGCTTCGTTATAGAATATTTTCCTCTATGAGATTTATTCCGTTGTCGGCGAGAATTTTTTTGGTGGCTTCGTTGTCGTCCACTTTAAGGAGTATCACCGCTTTCTCCGCTCCCGCGCGCGCGAACGAATATAAATAAGCGATATTGATATTGTGTTTGTCGAGGATATCGAGTACTTTGTACATTTCGCCGGGGCGGTCTTCCACTTTGAAACCGATGAGGTCGGTGGACGCCGTGTTGAAGCCGTTGGCGCGCAATACTTCGATGGCTTTCGCGTTGTCGTCGGTTATGGCACGAAGGATACCGTACTCCATCGTGTCCGCTATGGACATCGCCTGAATGTTGATGTTCGCTTCCTTCAGCACTCTGGAGAATTCGCAAATTCTGCCGTTACGGTTTTCGAGAAAAACTGCGATCTGATTTACCAACATAGTGTTACCTCCTTTCGATTAAATCTTACGCTTGTCGGTGACGAATACCGCTTTGCCTTCGCTTCTCGGTACCGTACCGCAGGATACGAGTTTTATCTTCGCGGAAACTCCGATAGCCGAAGCTATTTCCGCGGAAAGTTTCTTCTGCAAGGTTTCTATCTCCTGAACCTCGTCGAATGCGATGCTTCTGTCGAGCTCCACTTCGATCTCCATGGTGTCGAGGTTGTTGATACGATCGATGGTGATGTGATAATGCGGGCTTACGCGCTTATCCTTGATGAGCACGCTCTCGATCTGCGACGGGAACACGTTGACGCCGCGGATAATGAGCATATCGTCGCTGCGCCCCGTTATCTTCGCGAGCCTTACGCTCGTCCTGCCGCACTTGCAGGGCTCGTATATGATAGCGCAAAGATCGCGCGTGCGGTAACGGATAAGAGGCATGCCCTCTTTGTCGAGCGTGGTGAATACGAGTTCGCCGCGCGCGCCCTTCTCTACGGGTTCGAGGGTTTCGGGATCGATTATTTCGGGATAGAAGAAGTCGTCCTGAACGTGAGGTCCCGCCTGATATTCGCATTCGCACGCCACTCCCGGACCTGAAATTTCGCTCAAGCCGTAAATATCGTATGCTTTGAGTCCCAGACCTTCTTCTATTTTCACGCGCATTTCTTCAGACCACGGTTCCGCGCCGAAAAAGCCGCGTTTAAGTTTGAGTTCGCTCGTGGGGATACCCGCCTTCTTGAATTCGTCGGCAAGGTATACGGCATAGGACGGCGTGCAACAAATTGTGTCCGCGCCGAAATCCTTGATGAGCGTGAGCTGGCGGTTGGTGTTGCCCGCGGAAGCGGGAACAACCGTCGCGCCGAGCAGAGTGCCTCCGTCGTGCGCTCCGAGTCCTCCCGTGAACAGTCCGTATCCGTACGCCACGTGGATAATGCTCTCACGGCTGACGCCGCAGCTTACGAAACCGCGCGCAACCGCTTCCGCCCAGTCGTCAAGGTCGTGTTGGGTGCAACCCGCAACGGTAAGCTTGCCCGTGGTGCCGCTAGACGCGTGCAAACGCACGATGTCCTTCAAAGGAGAAGCGAACATGCCGAAAGGATAATTGTTGCGAAGATCGCTTTTCGTCGTGAACGGAAGCTTCGTAATGTCGTCGATGGACTTAATGTCCTCGGGTTTAAGTCCGATAGCGTCCATTTTCGCCCTGTAAGTGGGTACGTTGTCGTATACCCTCTTTACCACTTTGACGAGGCGTTCGCTTTGGAGCGCTTTCTTCTCCTCCGCGCTCATCCTCTCAACTTTCTCATTGTAATATGCAGTCATAGTATTTTCTCCTTATTTTTTGACGCTTTTATATCCGAGTTCGAGCGCTTTTTCGTTCACCGAAAGAAGTTTTGCGGGAACCGAACGGCGCACCGCTTCGAGCGCGACGTCGTAATCCACGCCCTCTATCGCGCAAAGCGCGCCTATCATCACCACGTTCACCGCTTTCGTGTTGCCCGCTTCTTCGGCGAGTCCGAGCCCGTCCACGACTATCGCTTCCTTACCCGCTTCGGCGAGCTTTACGTATATCCCTTCGGGATACTCCACCGCTCCCGTTATCACGGGCATCGGCATTATCTGCTGATCGTTGACGAGTATTTTGCCGCCTTCCTTGAGATAATACGCCCAACGCAGAGCTTCGAGCTGTTCGAACGCCATTATGTAATCGGCTTCGCCGGGGGTCACGAGCGGCGCCGCTATGTCGTCGCCTATCCTTACGTGCGTTACCACGGAACCGCCGCGCTGGCTCATTCCGTGTACCTCGCTCAATTTACAATCCTTACCTTCTATCGAGGCTATCGCTCCGAGCACCCTGCTTGCGAGCAACGTGCCCTGTCCGCCTACTCCCACTATAAGTACGTTGATCATTTCACACCCTCCTCGATCGCGGAAAATTTACAAAGTTGCGTGCACACTCCGCACGCCACGCAAAGTTCTTTGTTGATACGGACTTTGCCGCCGATATTCTCTATCGCGGGACAACCTATTTTAAGGCACGCCTTGCAGTTGCGGCATTTGTCGCCGTTCACCTTGAAAGCGGGAGGATACTTCTTTGTAAGCAAAGCGCAGGGGCGCCTTGCGATTATCACGCTTACGGCTTCGCGCGCGGTTTCCTCTTTGACCGCTTTTTCCACAGCCGCGAGATCGTATGCGTCCACCACTACCACGGAATCGACGCCTATCGCTTTCATGAGCGCTTCGAGGTCGAGCTTATTGGTGGGCTCGCCCTTAATGGTCTTGCCGGTAGCGGGGTTGTCCTGATGTCCCGTCATACCCGTTATCGAATTGTCGAGGATTATCGTAGTGGAAGTTCCTCTGTTATACACCGCGTTGACGACGTTGGTTATACCGCTGTGGATAAACGTGCTGTCCCCGATAACGGCGACCATTTTCCTTTTCAGAGGAGATTCCGCTTTGTCGAAGCCGTGCGCCATACCTATGCTCGCGCCCATACATACGCACATATCGAGAGCGCTGAGCGGCGGTTGAGCTCCGAGAGTGTAGCAACCTATGTCGCCGCTGACGGTTACGCCGAGCTTTTTGAGAACGTAGAAAACGCCGCGGTGCGGGCATCCCGCGCACATCACGGGAGGACGGGCGGGCACTTCCGCAACGGGAGCGGGAGTCTTTACGCCGTACAATTTCTCTCTTATGCTTGCCGAAGAAAATTCGCCCTGCTTTCCGAATATCTCTTTGCCGTGGCACTTGACGCCGTGAGCCTTGAGCTGATTCTCGATGAAAGGTTCGAGCTCCTCGACGATAAGGAGTTCTTCCACTTCGGCGGCAAACTTGCGGATAGCTTCGATCGCGAGCGGATAGACGATACCCGCTTTGAATATCGACGCGTCGGTAGCCTCTTTCACGTATTGATACACCGCGCCCGCGCAAACGATCCCGAGCTTTTTGCTACGCCATTCGACGCGGTTAAGTTCAGACTCGTTGACGTCTGCGGCAAGCTTGTCCTCGCGCGCTTCGACCACTAGGTGCCTTTTACGCGCCATCGCGGGCATCATGACGTATTTCGCTATATCCTTAGTAAAATATTTGGGCGCGGGCTCGACTCTGTCTTCGAGCTCCACGAAACTCTGGCTATGCGCCACGCGCGTAGTAAGCCTCAGCATTACGGGCGTGTCGTATTCTTCGGAAAGTGCAAAAGCCTTCTTCGTGAATTCCTTGGCTTCGGCGCTGTCGGCGGGTTCGAGCATGGGAACGTGCGCGCTTCTTGCGTAAAATCTGCTGTCCTGCTCGTTCTGCGAGCTGTGCATCGCGGGATCGTCCGCTACGACGAGTACCATTCCGCCGTTCACGCCGGTGTATGCCGCGGTGAACAGAGGATCCGCCGCCACGTTCACGCCGACGTGTTTCATACAGCACATCGAGCGCACGCCGGCTATCGACGCGCCTACGGCTACTTCCGTGGCTACTTTTTCGTTGGGCGCCCACTCCGAATATATCTCCGGATATTTAGCTACGAATTCGGTTATCTCGGTAGACGGCGTCCCCGGATACGAGGATACCACCTTGACTCCCGCTTCGTACGCTCCGCGCGCCACCGCTTCGTTGGTAAGCATCAGTTTATTCATATTAACTCCTGTTAAATAGATTTTTTCGTTTGATTCAGTCGTGCAGATCCCTTACGTCGGTGACCCGTTTGGATTTCCCTTCGAAACGCTTCAGAGAAAGCGGTTCGCAGAGCTTCACTATCGCGTCTATCTGAAGTACCGTGCGCAGATTGTGCTTGATCTTGTCGCGTAAAGCGTTGAGCTTGGCGTAATCGGTGAGAAGCGTTGCGTCCGCTACTTCCACTTTGACTTCGAGCTTGTCCATATAGCCTTCGCGGCAAACGTATATCTCGTACTGACCGCCCACTTCGGGCATATTCATCAGAACGCCTTCTATCTGCGAGGGGAATACGTTGACGCCGCGGATAATGAGCATATCGTCCGTTCTGCCGCGGAGTTTAGCCATTCTGACCGTCGTTCTGCCGCATTTGCAGGGGGTGTGGTCGAAAGCCGTGATGTCCTTGGTGCGGTAACGTATGACCGGCATACCCTCTTTCGTGAGCGAAGTGAGTACCAGCTCGCCGTACTGACCGTCGGGTACCGGTTCGAAAGTTTCGGGGTCGAGCAGTTCGGGATAGAAATGGTCCTCGTTGATGTGCATACCGCATTTTTCGGTACATTCGCCGCTGACTCCGGGTCCGATGAGCTCGGAAAGCCCGTAGTTGTCGTTGGTAAAAACATGCAGTTTGTTGGCTATTTCGCGGTGCATTTCCTCGGTGGAAGCCTCGGAGCCGAAAAGTCCTATGCGTAATTTGAAGTCTTCGGGTTTATATCCGAGCTTTTCCATCATCTCGCCGATGTACAGCGCGTAAGACGGAGTGCAGACGAGCACGGTGGCTTCGAGGTCTTTGAGCAACATGACCTGCCTCTCCGTATTGCCGGAGCTCGCGGGAATGATCGCCGCGCCGAGCTTCTCGCACCCCTGGTGCATACCGAGAGCTCCCGTGAAAAGCCCGTATCCGAAGGATACCTGCACTATATCGTCGCCGTTCACGCCCGCCGCCGCCGCAAGGCGCGCGCAACAATCCGACCATATCTCCATATCCTTATCGGTATAGCACACCACGGTGGGTTTGCCGCTCGTACCGCTCGAAGCGTGTATTCTCTTGAGCTTCGTTTTGGGAACGGCGAGCAGTCCGTAAGGATAATTGTCTCTCAAATCGCTTTTGACGGTAAAAGGAAGTTTCCTAATGTCGTCGAGAGTGACGATATCGTCGGGACTTACGCCCGCTTCGTCGTACTTCTTCTTGTAAAAAGGCACGTTGTCGTAAGCGTATCTGACGATCTTTTTGAGCCTTTCCAGTTGCAACGCACGCATAGCGTCCGTCGACATACATTCGTGTGCGGGATCGAATATCATAGTTTCTCAGTTTCTCCTTTATTCCTCGCGCCGCCCCTGACGTAACCCTACCGAAACGGCGCTTAAACATCTTTTCTTAAGATTATTTGTTGTTACGGTTGTAGTTGATGAGGCAGCCGGCTTTTATTATTTCCTTCTCCTGGGGAGTGAGAGCGTCCACGGTGAGAGTTATCTCTTCGGTTTCTTTCCCTCTTATACGAAGGGCTTTGACGAAGCCTTGCTCTATCGCCGCATAAGCGTCGCTTACGTAGACGATATCGCCCACTTCGAAATCGGAAGCCTTGCCCGCGTAACGGAAAGGTATCATACCCCAGTTGATGACGTTACTGCGGTAACGCTTGGTGGCGTATTCGCCGGCTATGTTCGCGACGCCGCCCAGAACTCTCTGACAGGAAGCGGCTTGCTCGCGCGCGCTTCCGTCGCCCGGTTTATTGGCGAATATTACGCTGCCGAGCTCGAGCTCGTCCGCTTTCGCTCCCGCGATCTCCGCGGCAAATTCGTAGCCTGCGGGTATCTCGCCTTTTTCCAGTTTCAATTCGTCCGCGTGGACGGCTTTTGCCCTCGCAACGTACTCCGGTACCTTACGCGAAAGCGCGAATTCCGCAAGTCTCAAAGGATTACTGCGGTAAGAAGAGGTTTCGCCCGAAGGAATGAGCTCGTCGGTAGTGGTAACGGGATCGTCTATTACGGCGCATACGCGCATAAGAAGTTTTTTCTTGAGCGCTATCATCGAGGGAATGTCCGCGATATTGGGACCGTAGACGAGTTCGGCGCTCGCGTCGGGCTTACCGAAACCGTTGTAAACGCGGCTGGCGTACACTTTCGCGTCGAAATCCGCTTCGGGAATGTTATTGTCGTAATCGACGTCGAATGCGGAAGTGAGTATGCCGCCGTTCGCCGCGGTGGCAGCTATACTGCGCGCGTCCATAAGAGCCACGGACGCGATCTGCTTTTCGTTGGGTTTGGAGCCCTCTCTGTTCTCGAAGTTGCGGGTGGTATGCCTTATCGAGAAACCGTTGTTCGCTGGAACGTCGCCCGCGCCGAAACAGGGTCCGCAGAAAGAGGTCTTAACTATAGCGCCCGCTTCGGTGAGATCGGCGAGCACACCCTTCCTCGATAGGTCGAGATATATGGGCTGGGAACCGCAATACACGCTCATATTGAGTTCGGCTCCGATGGCTTTACCTTTAAGTATACGGGACGCCTCGTAAATATTGTCGTAAGTGCCGCCGGCGCAACCTGCTATTACCGCCTGATCCACTCTTATCTTGCCGCCCGCGGTGATCTTATCGGTCAGAGTGAATTTATCGTTCTTGAGAAGCTCGCGCCCCTTGAGTTCGCATTCGTGCAGTATCTCGTAAGGATTGGCGAGGAGTTCGCGCAAAGTATATACGTTGCTCGGATGGAAAGGAAGCGCTATCATCGGCTCCACTTTCGCGAGGTCTATCTCGATGAGCCCGTCGTAATATGCGCCTTCGTCGGGCTTGAGTTCCTTATAGTCGGAAGCTCTGCCGCGCGCGGTAAGATATTTTTCCACTTCTTCGTCGGTAGTCCACACGCTCGAAAGACATGTGGTTTCCGTGGTCATGACGTCTATGCCGTTACGGAATTCTATCGGAAGATTCTTAATCCCCTCGCCCACGAATTCGAGCACTTTGTTCTTTACGAAGCCTTTGGCGAATACCGCTCCGATAAGGCAGAGCGCCACGTCCTGCGGACCTACGCCCTTACGGGGCGCGCCTTTGAGGTTCACGGCGATCACGTCGGGATATGTCACGTCGTACGTCTTACCGATGATCTGCTTGACGAGTTCGGGACCGCCCTCGCCCACCGCCATGGTGCCGAGCGCGCCGTAACGTGTATGCGAGTCGGAGCCTAATATCATCTTACCCGCTCCCGCGAAATTCTCGCGCATATAAGTATGTATCACGGCGTAATGCGGCGGAACGTAGATGCCGCCGTATTTCTTCGCCGCGGAAAGACCGTATACGTGGTCGTCCTCGTTGATAGTGCCGCCTACCGCACAAAGGCTGTTGTGGCAGTTGGTCAGAACGTAAGGAACGGGGAATTTGTCGAGCCCTATCGCTTTGGCTGTCTGAATGATTCCGACGTAAGTGATATCGTGCGACGCTATGGCGTCGAATCTGATATGCAGGGTTTCGCCTTTTGCCGCTTTTCCGCCGTTATGCGCGGCGAGGATCTTATACGCCATGGTGCCGGTGTAACCTTCGTTCGAAGAAGCTTCCGCGAATTTGCCCGCGACGTACCTGTAGCCTTTTCCGTAAAGTTTTATCATTGCGTACTCCGAAAAAATTTTATAGTTAATGTTATAATACTACTTAATTATATTTTAGGCAAGCGTATTGCGCGCGCGTATAGAAAAAAGACGCCCGAAAGCGTCTTTTTTAAGTACGGTATTCCGAATAAATTATTCAACTTTGTCCGCGTCCTCGCAGGAAACGGCGGCTGTTTCCGCGCCTTCGGCGGAGTCGCCCGTAGCGCCCGCGTTCTTTTTCGCCTTCATTCTCTTTATTACGGTCGCCACCGAAAGTATGCTCTCGTCAAGCTCCGGCACGAGGCATTGAATGACTATCTCCTCTATACCGGCGAGCACGCCGAGCGCGCATATCGAATATACCACTTCCTGAACGCAACCGTATTTGGCGGTAAGCGTATAGAAGAAAGGATACAGATACAATAT
>JADINF010000059.1 GCA_017694145.1 Candidatus Stercoripulliclostridium pullicola | reverse complement strand
GGGAAAGGGCACCGTTACGAGCTGATAGCGGCTGAAGTCTTTTTCTGACTTGCGGCACTCGCGATGCTGCTGTGCGCGATACTCATACCGCTCGAGGAGAACGTAACTTACATAAGCTACATTTTTTACGGTATATTCGCGCTTGCCGCGGCGATGACCGCTTTCGTCGCGGCGAAGCATATAGCTTTCGAACGTTTGCCCGAGTTTTTGCTGGAAAGAAGCGGCGATGAATATTTGCGCGACAATTATAACGCCGTCGCGATACGCCTTACCGACGTGAAGGAAGTCTCATTCAAATATAATAAAGACAAATACGGCAGGGAATACTCTTTCGGCACTCTTATCATCGTCACGAATTCGAATACGTACAAAATAAAGTACGCCCAAAACCTCGGAAACGCAAAAGAGAAGATAGACGCTCTGATATCGTCAGGATCTACGTGCGAAATTTAAGCTGTAGAATTCGTAATATTCGAGTATATTCCGATATGGATATCGCGCGATAAACGTAATTTTCGGTATAAGTCCTATTTATTCGCTTTATAGAGCATTTTACAGACGGCGACGCACGGCTTACCGGGCGCGCTGTAGCCGTCGTATTCCGCGATATTGACGAAACCGCAGGCTTCGTATAACGCCATAGCGACGGGATTGGATCTCAGACATTCTAGAGTGGCTTCGGTTTTGTCCGACAGATAATTCGTCAGAAGAATTTTGCCTATACCCTGTCTGCGGAAAAGCGGAGAAACACACAAACACAGTACGTAATCGCCCGATTCGTGTTCTGCTTCGTAGCAGAAATAGTGTTTCTCGGCGTCTGCCGCGCCGCTCGGCACGGGTAAACCGCAAGCAGTAAAAGCTTTTTCGACAGCACCGGGAGCCCATTTCGCGTTCCGGCAACCGACCAGCACGCCGGCTATGGCGCCGTCTGCTTTTGCGACAAGAAGATTTTTCCCTTCGAACATATTGCCCTTTATCGAAGCGAGATAAGGGAAGACCTTACCCATATTTTCGGCTGTACCGAATGCAGTAGGGTATATTTCTTCGTCGGTAAGGAACAATAATTCTCCCGCCGCAACAAGTTCAGACCGCGATAACTCCGCGCCGTTAACCGTTATGATCTTCATACAACTTTTTCAGTACGTCGCGCTTTTCGAAAAGAGCGCTTTTGGGATATGGCAGCAATTCTATCTCGTATAGCTTGCCTAGTTCGCGATTGTCGCATTTGTATGTAAAACCGAAGTTTTTATAGAAAGCTTGCTGATCTCTGCGAAACACGTTCACGCAGAATCGCTTGAAAAATATCCCGTTTTTCGCAAAGCTTTCCAATCTTGCGAAAAAACTGTCTACGAGTTTAAGATTGTTTTCGAGCGTCTTATATTCCATATTGAGCGACATATTAAGAAGGTAGCCGTTATATTCTCCGGGGAAACAAATATATTCCGTCGAATCCAAAGTGAATTCGCTTTCTACCGTTTCGCCGTTTACGGCGCGCGCGTAGGTTTCTTCGTCGAGCGCGACTATGGACCAGTCGCCAACGATCTCGTCGTTGTCGTTTACGAGATACGAGAAATTATCGGGGCAGTTTTCTATGAAATCTGCCCATTGTTCGGGACTGCCTTCGTTGAGCTCCGTAATGCCGGCGTATAATTCCAGATCGTTTTGTACCAGGCGCTCGGCTATGCGTAGCGGCGTCATACCTTTAGAGTAAAGATATTCGGCTTCAACGTTGCGCAAGTTGCCCCTGCGCGATGTGGCTGTAGCGTTTGTCACGGGCGCGACGTTTTCCGTATCGTGCGAAAGCGCGTGTTTAATAGTGTCTTTCAGTCGTAGAATATGATTTTGCAAGGGTTTGGTAAGCGCTTCCAGCCAATGAGTCGCGCCGAGATAATACTCCAGCGAGTCGTCAGGAACGACGTCTTCTACTCTAAAAGGTATTATGACCGAGCCCACCTTTGTGGCGAAATTTATTTCGTTTTTAACGTGAACGGAAGCCTTCGAGTTTTTAGAAAAAATCAATAAGAATACTTTGGTTTCCCTAATAGCGGCAATAATGGAAGAAGAATACTTTTCTCCCGGCGTGGCGTCGCGGTAGGCTATCCAGCATTTAATGCCGTGTTCTTCCAGAGTGTGAATGATTGCGTCCGCATAAGTTTTGTCTTTGCTCGAATAAGAAATAAAAACGTCGTACATAAATCCCGCCTGCGTATTTATTGATATAATTATAGAATAAAGACGATTATTTGTAAAGACGATAAAAAAATAAATAACCTACGGTAATTGCGGGCGACCATATTATCAAGCCTTTCGAGAGAGAAGAACTCCTGGCGTGCGGCACTCGTAGTTGCAAAGATGAAGATCGGAGCGGAATAGGTCACATAGCAGTTAATGGGCGATAGGCTTTACGTTACCCTCGTCAGTTTTGCCGCCGAGCGGCAAAATAGTGCACCCTTTTTGCTTGTACACTCAGTGTACGGCGCAAACAGGTAGACTGCTCCGCTTGCAGAACCAAGTAAAAAGAGCTCCGAGAAAACGGGATAGCAATGCGTCGTGTATGTAAAAATAAATCGGTTTGCCGAAGGCGGGGGCACTCGAAGTTACGTAGAGGAAGTAAGGGGCGTGACAGGGCGCCTCGTAGCGTAGGGGTAATACGGAGCTTTACGTTGCCCTCGTCAGTTTTGCCGCAGGGCGGCAAAATAGTGCACCCTTTTTGCTTGTTTTTTCAAAAAACCGCGCAAACAGGCGCACTGCCCCCGCTTGCGGTCACCAAGTAAAAACAGCTCCGAGAAAACGGAGCTGTTTTTACTTGGTGCCGAAGGCGGGACTTGAACCCGCACGAGGTCATCCCTCAGCGGATTTTGAGTCCGCCGCGTCTGCCATTCCACCACTTCGGCACGAATGCAATGATTATATTAGCATATCGTCAAGTAAATTGCAACAAGTTTGTAAAGATAAGCGTTTCCTTTTTTTCTTGACCGTATTTACCCGTCGGTATATAATATAAATGTGTTTCCGTATTTTTAGCGGGCAGGGAGGTGGCGTATGTTGTGTGCGGCGCTGGCGCCTTGGGCGATAGCCGTAATCTGTATCGCGGTAGTATTTTTTGCGGTCGCCGCGTATGCGCTCGGCTGTTATCTCGGTTTTTATTTCATTATAGTAAAACCGCCTGTGGTAAGCGCAGATAGACCTAATCCGCTTATGGGCGAGGACTTCGCGGCTTTCGTCAAAAAAACTCAGGAAGACGCGGTCATAATGAAAAAACTCCGTAGCGAGCCCGTGGAAGTCGTCACGCGCGACGGACTTACGCTCAGGGGAGAGTTTTACAGGGCGGCGGAACCGAGCGACATAACCATAGTGTGTTTGCACGGTTACAACAGTAACGCTTACGGCGACTACGCCACGCGCGGGTTAAGTTATTTGCACAGCGGATATAACGTGCTGCTCGCGAACCACCGTCATCACGGCAAAAGCGACGGAAAGTATATAGGTTTCGGAGTGCTCGACCGTCACGACGTGCTTAAATGGTCGGAAGCCGCGGCTAAACTCGTGCCCGGCGGTAAGATATTCATATCCGGCGTATCTATGGGCGGCGCAACGGCTATGCAATGCGCGTGTCTTGCGCTGACGCCCGACGTCAAGGGTATAATCGAGGATTGCGGCTATACGACGGTCAGAGAGGAAGTAGAGTATCTTGCGAAAAAGATGTTCGGATTCGTCCCGAAACTGACGATAAAATTCATCGAATTCTATATGCGCAAAATAGCAGGTTACGGCATGAGCGAAGCGGACTCGCGCGAAGCGGTCCGACATTCCAAAGTGCCGATGCTATTCATACACGGATCGGACGACGAATTCGTGCCGACCTTTATGGGTAAAGAGTGTTACGAAGCCTGCACTGCGCCCAAAGAACTCGTCCTGATAGAAGGCGCGGGACACGCGCAATCGTATTTCAAAGACGCCGCTAAATGCGCCGAAGCCGTGGACGCATTCATATCTCGATACAAATAACGCTTAACGATTGACAATATCTTCCCGATGTGGTAGATTAATCGGGAAGGAAAACGAGGTGTAGCGCAGTTTGGTAGCGCGCTTGGTTCGGGACCAAGAGGTCGTGGGTTCGAATCCCGTCACCTCGACCACGCAAAAGGCAGCCTTAACGGTTGCCTTTTTGCGTGGTCGGGGACGCGATAGCATACCCGTGCGCTTCAGCGCAAAGGGTGCGCAAGTTTGCATCGCGCGTCCTTTCTTCATTTCAAACATCGGTCATTTACGCCTTAGCGAACTCTCTTGTCCTTGATAAAGTATCGGAAAAAATAAGTAAAAACCGTTGCGAAAACGGGAAGAACGGTGTATACTAACTGACGGTTATTTTGGAAAGTATTTTTTTCTTATGATTTGAGCTTTACTTTTGTAATACTTTCCGCGTTTCGCTTTTTATTCTTTCCTTCGGGAAAAGCGTTAAATGAGGAGGGCAATATGTCAAACCGTAAAAGTAGATTTTGTATCGCAGTATTGGTGATAGTATTGGCGGTCGTTCTTGCATTCACGGTGGTCGCGTGCAAGAAATCCGGAACTACCGATAAACCGGATACCGGAGACAACAATCAGAACGGTCCCGTATCGGACGATTACGAGAGCGAGGAAGTAAGTAAGACCGAATGGGATCAGGCTTTCGCCGCCGTTTATTCCGCTAAGGCGAACGCTTCGAACTTTACCGGTAAGGTCTCGGCTTGCGCCGAAGCGAAGGGCGACGGTGCAAGAGGGAAAGAAACTTACGACATAACCGTGAAGATAGCGGACGGGAAGATCTCTTACAAAGAAGCTTTCGCTCTAAAAGATTATTCGGAGGAATACGAAACGTATTACGAATACGTCGCTGTAGAATCGGCATGGTACGAGTATTCGTATGACGATGAAGCGAGCGAGTGGGCAAAGGAAAAAAGCTCCGCATACACTTCGTCGAGTACTATCGCCGATTTCGGTTCGGTAGCAAGTTTTCTCGAAGAGAACGGACTTACGGATCACGCGGATTACACGTTTAATTCGTCGAAGGGGAGATACGAAGCCGCTGTAGAAGACAAAGAAGGCGCGACGTACACGGCGTATCTTAAATTCAAAGATATGTCGCTCGTTTATGCTTACATAGAGTTCGAAAGCGACGAATATTCCGCTAACTACGAGGTGTACTGGTACGATTACGGCACCACGAAAGTCACTTTGCCCGCGTTAGGCGAACCTGAAGCTTCGGCAACGTACTATACCGTTACTTTCGACACGCAGGGCGGGAGCGCAATGGCTTCCGTCGAAGTTGAAGAGGGGGCGGTTATAGGCGATGTGACGTTACCGACCAAACAATGCGCCGAGTTAGTAGGTTTCGCCAAAGACGCAAACGGCGAAGAAACGTGGGATCTGTCCCGCGATACCGTGACCGGCAATATAACGCTGTACGCCATATGGGAGACTGCGCACACCTGGGGCGCGTGGGAAAAAGACGCAGAGCCTACGTGTACTATTAACGGAACGCGCAAACGCATATGCGACAAGTGCGGAGACGAGGAAACGGAGAGCATACCCGCGCTCGGACACGATTTCGAAGAGGAATATACGGTAGACGTAGCGCCGGGTTGCCTTACGAAGGGCAGCGAGTCGAGACATTGCACGAGGTGCGACGCCACGACCGACAGCCGCGAGATTGAGGCGCTCGGACACGATTTCGAAGAAGAATATACGGTAGACGTAGCGCCGGGTTGCTTTACGAAGGGCAGCGAGTCGAGACATTGCACGAGGTGCGACGCCACGACCGACAGCCGCGAGACAGAGGCGCTCGGACACGATTTTAAGGAATGGGCGTATGACGATACGGAGCATTGGAAGGTATGCAGCCGCTGCGGCACTATCTCCGAAAAAACGGGACACGTTTATCGGGAATCGGGTAAATGCGAATGCGGAGCCACGGAAATAACCCCCGGAAGCGAATTTACGTTTAATGACCTCGGCGAGGGCACTTACAGCCTTGCTGGTTACTCGGGAACACGTGAGAATATAAGAATACCCGCTACGTATAACGGCGGGACGGTGGTAAGTATCGAAAGCTCGGCTTTTGCCGATTGTACCGGGATAACGTCGATAATCGTACCCGATTCGGTCACAAGCATAGGCGAGGGCGCATTCTCAGGCTGCGGTTCGCTCGAGAGCATAACGATACCTTTCGTTGGAGCCGAGGCTGGTAAGACTTCTTCCGACACATATCAGTATCCCTTCGGTTATATATTCGGTACCGATTCATATGCCGGCGGAACGGAAGTCACGCAGTATTATTACGGTAGCAGTACTTCATACACGACGTCGAGCACATATTATATACCCGCGAGCCTACGAAGCGTCACTGTAACGGGCGGGAATATCCTGTACGGAGCGTTCCGTAATTGCTCGATGCTTACCTCGGTGACGATAGGGAACTCGGTCACGAGCATAGGAGGATACGCCTTCGAGGATTGCACGGGACTAACCTCGGTGTACTATACCGGCGATATCGCGGGTTGGTGCGGCATTTGGTTCGGCAATGGGTCCGCAAATCCGCTCTATTATGCCGGTAATCTTTATATAGACGGTCAATTGGTCACCGATTTGGTGATTCCCGATTCCGTAACGGCTATAAAAAGCAATGCATTTTATGGTTGCACGGGACTTACTTCGGTGTACTATACCGGAGACATAGCGGACTGGTGCGGTATATCGTTCGGGAATGAGTATGCTAATCCGCTCCGATATGCCGGCGATCTCTATATAGACGGTCAATTGGTCACCGATTTGGTGATTCCCGATTCAGTAACCGAGATAAAGGATTATGCCTTCTACGGTTACACGGGGCTTACCTCGGTGACTATACCCGACTCTGTCACGAGCATAGG
>JADINF010000058.1 GCA_017694145.1 Candidatus Stercoripulliclostridium pullicola | reverse complement strand
GTGACCGGCACCAACGGCAAGACCACTACGTGCAGGATGATCTCCGAGATACTGCGGGCGGCGAACAGGAACGTAGCCGTTTTCGGCACTCTCGGCGTGACCATAAACGGAAGGGAGATACCTTCCGAGCTTACCACTCCCGACCCGATAGAACTGCACAGACTTTTCCAGATAGCGCATCTTGCGGGCGTGGAATACGTCGTAATGGAAGCGAGCGCGCACGCGATCGCGTTACGAAAACTGACGGGAATCAGGGCTAAAGTCGCCGTTTTCACCAATCTCACGCAGGATCACCTCGACTTTTTCGGGGATATGGAGACCTACGGGAAATGCAAGGCGGGCTATTTCACGAAAGAAAACGCCGATTTCGCGGTCGTCAATTCGGACGACGAGTGGGGAAGACGCATTATCGCGGAAACGCCGCTTCCGACGGCTACTTACGGCGTCGAGAATCCCGCCGATACTTTCGCCATCGACGCCGATTGTACTTCGGGCACGCGGTGCGTCGTCAACAGTTTCGACGACATTTTCGAGCTGGTGACTCCCTTCAGCGGGGAATTCAATCTGTATAACGCGCTTGCCGCGATAACGGTGACGAGGCTTCTTTCGGTGAATACGGATACGATAGTGCGGGCGTTTTTCAGAATGCCGGAAGTCGCGGGAAGATTTAATATTATCGAAAGCACCAAAAGGGTAATAATAGATTTTGCACATACTCCCGACGGACTCAAAAATTTACTTACCGCGGCGCGCGCGATAACGCGCGGAAGGCTCATCGTCGTATTCGGATGCGGCGGCGACAGAGATCCGAAGAAGCGTTCGGTCATGGGCAGGATCGCCGCCGAATATGCCGACTTCGGGGTACTGACTTCCGACAATTCGCGTACCGAAGACCCTAAGGACATAATCCGTCAGATAGAGAACGGATACAAGGAAATAAGTTCCTCTTACATCACTATCGTAGAGCGCTCCAGCGCGATAACTTACGCCGTCGTCGTGGCGCGTCCCGAGGACGTCGTGGTCATCGCCGGCAAAGGCGCCGAACCTTATATGGACGAAGGCGGCGTCAAACGCCCGTATTCCGATCGCGCCGAAGTGCTCGAAATATTCAGGAGATATAACTTGTGAGCGATAAAATCATCATTCCCGCCGTAATAATCGGTGCGTTTCTGCTGGGCATGCTCGCCGCTCCCGCAGTGATCGCGCTCGCTTCGCGACTCAAAGCGGGTCAAAGCATTCTGAGCTACGTCGAACAACATAATTCCAAGCAGGGCACGCCCACTTTCGGCGGGCTCATATTCATAACCGCTTCCTGCATAGTCGCGGCGATAGCGGGAGTTTTCCGTTACCGGATAGGGCTGATGTCGATGCTCATCTTCCTCGGATACGGGGTAATAGGCTTCACGGACGATTTCATCAAAGTGAAACTGAAACGCAACAAAGGTCTTACGGCTTTGCAGAAAATAATCTCGCAACTCGCCGTCGCCGCGTTCGCGGCGTATTTCGCCTACAAAAGCGAGTTCGTCGGAAGCGCGATAGCGTTGAATTTCGGCGCCGGCGAATGGGATCTCGGCGGTTGGTATATACCTTGCGCGATGCTCGTATTCGTGGCAATGTCCAACGCCGTCAATATCACCGACGGGCTCGACGGACTCGCCGCCGGCACGGGAAGCATATATTTTGTATTCTATCTCATCATAATCCTGATCGGCTACGCCGACGCTTTGGCTTTGGGCAGTACCGTTTACGCGGGCGAACTTCGTTCTCTCGCGCTCGCCGTCGCCGCGGTCATAGGCGGTCTGGCGGCGTTCCTGTGGTTCAATTCCAATAAAGCGAGCATTTTCATGGGGGATACGGGCTCTCTTGCGTTGGGCGGGCTCGCCGCGGCGGTTGCGCTGTTCACCAAAAATCCGCTAGTCAGCATTCTCATAGGTATAATGTACGTCATCTCCTGCATATCAGTAATTGTGCAGGTGATCTCCTTCAAGACGCGCGGCAAGAGGGTGTTCCTGATGTCGCCTCTCCACCATCATCTGGAGCTTAAAGGGATCAACGAGAGCAAGATCGTGTCGTGTTACTGCATAGTGACCGCGATAGCGGGGCTCACGGCGCTCATAATAATTTTTTAGGGGTATTCGGCTATGAAAACGGCATTGGTAATGGGTATACAGGCAAGCGGTATCTCCGCGGCGGCTTTGCTCAAGCGCGAAGGATACGAGGTAAGACTTTACGACGACAGACAGGAGACAGAGAACAACTGGCGGGACAGAGGCGAAGAGATATTCGCGGGACTCGATCTCGTCGTGATAAGCCCGTCGATACCCGGAACGCATCCCGTTGTCAAGGAAGCGCTGGCGCGCGGTATCCGCGTCGAAAGCGAAATGGAATTCGGCTCCAAATTTTTAACGGGTACCAAAATAGTCGTAACAGGCACCAACGGCAAGACCACCACGGTGGACATGCTCGACAAGGTACTCAAAATAATGGGTAAAAAGGCGCGCACGATGGGTAACGTCGGTTATCCCGTCAGTCAGGTAGTGCTCGACGGCGATCAACCCGACTACGCTATAATAGAAGCTTCCAGTTTCCAGCTCGAATTCTGCTATACGTTGCGCCCGAAGTTCGCGGTTTTGCTGAACATTTCTCCCGACCATATGGACAGATACGCCCGTTACGAGGATTACGTCAATGCGAAAAAGCGCGTGTTTATGGGGCAGAGCGCCACCGATTTTGCCGTGGTGAACTGGGACACTAAGGTTACGCGCGACTTGGCGGAAGGTCTGCCGTCCGCGGTGATCCAGGTGAGCGCAAAGGAACAAAAAGGCGATTTTTATCTCAAAAACAACTATTTCTATATGAAAGGTCAGCCGCTCATCTCCGTGCGAGAGAGCCGCGCGAAAGGGGAACATAACCGTTTCAACATGCTTGCGGTGATGAACGTGGCGTACCGTATGGGCGCGAGAGAAGCGGAGCTTACGGCATTCGTGAGAGAGTACCGTCCTCTGCCGCACCGCATAGAATACGTGGGCACGGTGGACGGCGTGTGCTTCTATAACGACAGCAAGGGCACCAACGTGGGAGCATGTCTCAGCGCCGTGGATTCGGTAGGCGGCGGGATAGGGCTCATTATGGGCGGCTCGGATAAGAAAGAGGATTACTGCGACTTTTTCGTCGCGATCTACGATAAGGTAAAATTCGTCGCCGTTACGGGAGGAAACGCCGAAAAGATCTACAGCTCCGCGATGAAGGTGGGCTTTACCGACATCGAAATTACCGATACGCTCGACGAAGCCATAGAAGTGTTGACGCACGCCGAAGGCGTCGATACGGTGCTGTTCTCGCCCGCCTCGGCGAGCTTCGACAGATACAAGGGTTACGCCGAGCGCGGAGAATATTTCAAGAGCCGCGTATATGCGCTTAAAGCATAACGTACTCGTCTCGACGGTACTGCTTTCGCTTTTCGGTATCGTCATGATATATTCCGCGAGTTCCTATTCGGCGGAACTCGACTACGGAGACGCCTTCTTCTACGTAAAGAAGCAGATACTCGGTTTCGTCGTGGGAATATTCACGATGACGGCGGGCTATAAGATCAGCCTCGGCTTTCTGAAAAAATGCTCGCTCGCCGTATACATAGGTTCGATGCTGCTGCTTGCCGCGGTTTTCATACCCGGACTCGGACAGACCAGCTACGGCGCCACGAGATGGATAAATCTCGGCTTCATCACCTTCCAGCCTTCCGAAATAGCCAAATTCGGATTGGTGATATTCCTTGCCGCCTATCTCGATAAATATCCGCCCGTCACCCTTAAAAGACTTATTATACCCGTGCTTTCCGGGATAGCTATGTGCGCTCTCGTGATGCTCGAACCCAATATGTCCATCACCCTCTGTATAGCCGCCGTGCTATTCGCCATGCTTTTCGTGGGCGGTATGCGCGGGAAGCATATAGCGCTTTTTTCGGGCGCCGCGCTCGCGGCGATACCCGCGCTCATAATAGCGGAACCGTACCGCCTTAAACGCCTTGCGGCGTTCCTCGACCCGTGGGCTACCCCGAAAGGCGAAGGCTATCAGCTTATTCAATCCTATTACGCGCTCGGATCGGGCGGTATTTTCGGGGTGGGACTTTTCGCGAGCAGACAGAAATATCTCTATCTCCCTTTCGCCGAATCCGATTTTATTTTTTCGGTGATAGGCGAAGAGCTCGGTCTTGTCGGCTCTATAGCGGTGACGGCGGTATTCGCATTGCTTGTTTTCTCCGGTATACGCATCGCCGTCAATGCCAAAGACAACTATACCCGTATGCTGGCGGCGGGAGTAACCGCCGTGATAGCCGTACAGAGCCTTCTGAACATCGCGGTGGTGAGCGGCGCCGTGCCGCCTACGGGCGTACCGCTGCCTTTCGTTTCCGCCGGCGGAAGCTCGCTCATGGTGTTTATGTTCGCTTCGGGACTTCTTATGAATATCGACGAAGCGAATAGGATACACGCCGTAAGCGGATCCGTAGCATTAAACAAAACGCACTCTGTAAACAAAACGCACGCTTAGACATACTATGTGGTAGGCGTAAAGCCTCGGGTATATATGAGCAAGTACATAATCAACGGCGGGCGGAAGCTCCGCGGGACGGTGTGCGTTCAGGGCGCGAAAAACGCCGTGTTGCCGCTGTTCGCGGCGGCGCTCCTCACCGACGAAAGAGTAGTCATACATAATTGTCCCGATCTCATAGACGTGTCCAACATGGCGCGTATCCTCAATTCTCTCGGGGCGGAAACGGAGCGCAGAGGCGATTCCGTCACTATAGACACGGGATATATGCGTTCCCACGAGATACCTTCGAGGCTCGCGGGGGAACTCAGAAGCTCTATTTTTACCTTGGGCGCGCTCCTCGGAAGAGCGAAAAAAGCCAAAGTGGCTTATCCCGGCGGTTGCGACATAGGTTTACGCCCCATAGACATTCATCTTAAAGCTCTTAAAGAAATGAACGTGCGCATAGCCGACCGTTACGGTTACATACTATGTGACGCGACGGATATGCGTCCCGCGGCGGTTACTCTCGATTATCCGAGCGTAGGCGCCACCGAAAACGTGATGTTGCTCGCGGCTACCGCTGACGGGGTTACGACTATAGCCAACGCCGCGAGAGAGCCGGAGGTGGTCGATCTTCAGAACTTTCTCAACAGAATGGGCGCCCGCGTGAGCGGGGCGGGAACGTCTTTTATCCGCGTTGAAGGCGTGCGTTCTCTGAAAGGAACGGAATATTCCAC
>JADINF010000057.1 GCA_017694145.1 Candidatus Stercoripulliclostridium pullicola | reverse complement strand
ACCTCTAATTTCAAGCTCGACGATCTCGTAAAGCTGAAAGGGCGTAAAAAAGAGATCAAGCAGGAGATCTCTCACGCACCGCGCGCGTTGAGAACGGAGGCATTCAGCCCCGAACTAAATCTTTTGGGACTAACTTCCGCGGAAGCGGAGCACGCGCTCATGGCGTATCTCGATAAAGCGGTGCTCGCAGGGGTGAACGAAGTGCGTATAATACACGGATACGGAACGGGAAAATTAAGAGAAACGGTGCAAAAATTACTTAAAAACCATCCCGCCGTAGTATCTTTCCGCGACGGTAAGTACGGAGAGGGCGAACGCGGAGTGACGATGGTAAGGTTTACGAAATGATATATTTTGACAACGCGGCAACGACGAGAGCGTCGGAAACAACCGTAAAAAAGGTAAGCGAATACCTTCGCGAGAAGTTCTACAATCCTTCTTCCCTGTATCACGAAGGAATAGAAGCCAAACGCGATCTCGACAGGGCGCGCGCTATTATACTGGATAAGTTACGCGGCGACGGAAAAGTGATTTTTACGGGCGGGGGTACCGAGAGCGACAATATAGCGCTTTTCGGCACAAAAAAGCATAAAAACGGCAGGATCATCATAGGCGGCGCTGAACACGCCGCGGTGTACGCTTCCGCTACGGAGCTTAAACAGCGCGGATTCGACGTGGTGTTCGCTCCCGTCAGAAGCGACGGAAGCGTGGATCCGGAGCGTTTCGCAGAGCTCGTGACGCCCGAGGTTACTCTCGCGTCGGTAATGCACGTCAACAACGAAACGGGCGCCGTGAACGACGTCGCTGCGCTTGCCGGAATAGTCAAGAAGGTCGCGCCGAACGCGCTTTTCCACAGCGACGGCGTACAGGCTTTCGGTAAAATGAAATTGAATCTGCGTTCCGCTCCGATAGACCTTTACTCTATGAGCGCGCACAAACTGGGCGCGCCGAAAGGTATAGGCGCTCTTTATATCCGCTCAAAAGTCGGCGTATCTCCCATCGTTTACGGCGGGGGACAGGAGGGCGGTCTGCGTTCATCCACCGAGAATACTGCGGGAATAGCCGCATTCGCGGAAGCGGTCACGGAGCGTTACGCCGATCTTGACGACACGCGCGCCGCGGTAGGCGAGATCCGCGCGTATATTGCGAGAGTTCTCGCGGAGATCGAGGAAATAGAAATATTATCGCCTGAAAACGGTTCGCCGTATATCCTTACTTTTACTTCGCGCAAGGTGCGCGGTGAGGTCATGCAGCACGCTCTTGAACGCGAAGGCATATTGGTAGGAACCGGTAGCGCATGTTCTTCCAACAAAGCTTCCGAACGTATACCCGACGCGCTCGGATTAAAAGGCAAATACCGCGACGGCATCGTGAGGCTCAGCTTCTTCAAAGACAATACTCTTGACGAAGCCGCAGAATTCGCGGAAAAATATATCAAAACGTATAAGGAGCTATCGAAATATGGCAGTTGAATATAATTGTATTCTCATAAGATTCGGAGAGATCTTTCTGAAAGGCGACAACCGTAAATATTTCGAAAGCCTGCTTATCAAGAACATTAACGACGCGCTCCGGGGGCTAAAATACACTTTTGTGCGCTCACAGGGCAGGTATTATATCGAGAAATATCTTCAAGAAGACAAAGACGAAATAATTTCGCGTCTTACCAAAGTTTTTGGTATACATTCCGTAAGTCCCACGGTCAAAGTGCCCACGGACGTCGAAGAACTCGGCAGGGTCGCGGCAGAGATAACTCCCAAAAGCGGTAAATTCCGCGTTACGGTCAAACGCGCCGATAAGAGGCTCGGTATGACCAGCACGGAGTTCGCGGCAACGATAGGCGGTAAGCTTCTCAAAGCGAGCGGCGGAAAGCTGAAAGTTGATCTTTTCGATTACGATTTTGAACTTTTCGTAGACATTCGCGAGAACGGCTATTCATATTTGTTCTACGAAAAGATAATGGGAGCGCAGGGACTGCCGACGGGATGCTCCGGGAACGGCATGTTATTGCTTTCGGGCGGTATCGATTCGCCTGTCGCGGGTTATGTCATGGCGAAGCGCGGCATAAGGCTCTATGCGATACATTTCCACAGCTTCCCGTATACGAGCGAGCTCGCTTTGCAGAAAGTGAAGGATCTTGCCAAGAAACTTACCGCATACTGCGGCGAGATCAAACTCTACGTAGTGCCTTTTACGGAAATACAGTACGCCATCCACGATAAGTGTCCCGAAGAATTCATGATCACGATAATGCGTCGTTTCATGATGAGGATAGCGGAACGTATTGCGCGCGCGAACAACTGCGGCGCGATCATCACGGGCGAAAGCCTCGGTCAGGTCGCGAGTCAGACCATGCAGAGCATAATCGTTACCAATTCCGTAGTCACTCTTCCCGTCTACAGACCTCTGATAGGCTCCGATAAGAGCGAAATTATAGATATCGCCAACAAAATAGATACTTTCGAGATAAGTATCCGTCCTTACGAAGATTGTTGCACGGTGTTCCTGCCAAAAAATCCCGTTATTAAACCCAAGCTTTCGGACGCCGAAGAATTCGAAAGTCGCCTGGACGTCGAAACTCTTATCGAAAAAGCCGTGGCGGAAATCGCAGAGGAGATCATTGCTCCGGGGCTTTTATAAAAGGCGCTTTGTTTTGACCGAAAAGCCCGAAAAACGGATCGGGATCGGTGACTAACACTATGCGCGGCACGCTTTCCGCAACGCTCACGCCGTCCTTGGTTCGCGCCTCCACGTAATAACCTTCTACTCCGAATCCGTAAACGGGCACCGCCGTTTCGGTATAGCCGCTTCCCGCGGCTATTTTCAATATTTCCGTACCGTTCAGATCGAAAAGGTAGTAATCGAATTTATCCGACGCCTTGAGCGACAATATAACTTCTCCGTCGCCTAGAGTGACTTCGAAATCTTCGGGCAGGGCGTTGTCGAAATAATCGGACGATTCGGGAAGGTGGTCTGCTGAAAACATAGCCTTTTCGCGATATTCGTAAGGGGTATTCTCGTTTGCAAGTTTGAGAATATGAGAATTCTCAGAGCAATATGAGTCGATATCGGCATATATTATCCCTTCGGGTTCGGTAAAGTCTGCGGGCTTTTCAAGATAACCGTATACCGTGCGCGCGGCAAGCGTGGGATAACTTCCGCCCGTGACCGACGTCGGCAGTTTACTTTCGGTAGATCCGTACCAACTGCACAGAGTGTATTTCGTGGTATACGACATGTTCCACGCGTCGTAATTACCGTCATCGTCGCCGTTGGTGCCCGTTTTTGCGGCTATCGGATAATTGAGCGTTTTGAGTTTCGACGCCGTGCCGACGGTCGCGCAATCTTTGAGAATATCCGTCGTGATATACGCCGCTTCCTTAGAAACGACGCGCTCCGAGGATTTCGGACGGATATATACGATCTTACCTTCTTTATCCTTGATTTCCGATACGAATTTAAGCTCGCGGTGTATGCCGCCCGCGGCAAGCGTCATATAGGCTTCCGTTATCTCCAAAGGCGTTACGCCGTAAGTCATGCCTCCCAGAACGCTCGCCGCGCCGTCGTTTTCGTCAAACTTAAGCCCCAGTTTTTCGGCGTATCCGAAAGCTCTTTCGAGCCCGATATCGGCGACGGTTTTAAGCGCGCACGCGTTACTGGAAGTCAATATCGCCTTCCTGACCGTAGTCCAGCCGAGATACGAATTCTGATAGTTTTTAGGAGAATATCCGTTGAAATCGTAAATTTTATCTTCGATAGGGGAAGCAGGGGAGCATATTCCGAGATCGAAGGCGGGAGCGTAAGCCATTATCGGCTTTATCGTGGAAGCGGGTTGCCTTCTGAATTCCGCGGGCGCAACGCCTACGCCGCTTATATATGCGCTCACGCCGCCGTTGACGTTATCTGCAAGAAGCAATATTTTTTCGGCGTTTTCCACGTCGAGCGCTTCCGAATTATATACGCGAACGAGCACGTTTTGCGCTTCGGGCTCGCAGTATGTCGATACCGTATATCCGCCGGTCATCACTTCCTTTACCGATTTTCCGAGGATCTCGGCGGCTTCGTATATAGCGGCGTCCGCGTAAGATCCGGACGCTGTGTCTTTCTTCTGCCGAGGAGGAGCTACGTAAGTAGCTTTAAGCGCGTTTTCGTACTCGCTTTCGTCTATATATCCCTGTTCCGACATAAGTTTCAGTACGAGATCTCTTCGCACGGTAGCGTTTTCAACGGAATTCAGAGGGGAATTTTTAAGAGGATTTTTCACTATTCCCGCAAGCATCGCCGCTTCCGCCAGCGTTACTTCCGCGGGAGTTTTGTCGAAAAGCCTCGCGCAAGCCGCTTTCACGCCGTATAACGAATGGCCGAAATAAATCGTATTAAGATACATCGTCATGATCTCTTCTTTGGAATAATGCTTCTCGATCTGTATGGCGAGTTTCGCTTCTTTAAGTTTACGCACCAAAGACTTTTCGTTCGTCAGTATGGCGTTTTTTGCAAGCTGTTGCGTTATCGTCGAGCCGCCTTCCTTAAGATATCCGGCTTTTATGTTATTGACGATAGCGCCGGCGATACGCTTGTAGTCCAGACCGTGATGTTTATAGAACCGTTTGTCCTCGAGCGCCACGAAAGCATTGACTATATACGGCGAAATGTCCCGATAGGCGACCTCGGCTTTATACTTCGAGTAATACTCGATCTCTTCGCCTTTAGCATTTACGACACGAAGATCCGCACAAACCGAATTTAAGTCGTTATTTTTAAGATTTGTATCTTTTGTTAGGAAAAATATCGTTAAAATACCGCCGAGTATTATAAAAATCAGCGTAATCAATAATACAAATGCGGTTATTTTAATGACTTTTTTCGCTTTCATATCCACTTTAGTATGGCGGCAATTATCGAAAATATGCTTGCACATTGCGCGCGCGTGATATATACTTAATTAGATATGCAGAACAAATATTATATAGAAACTTTCGGCTGTCAGATGAACGTGCACGAATCCGAGAAGATAGCGGGCATGCTCGAAGCTTTGGGATACTCTCCCGCCGCTACGCGCGACGACGCGAACGTGATTGTTTTCAACACCTGTTGTATCAGAGATACCGCCGAACAGAAAATATCCGGAAACATCGGAGAACTCAAAGCGCTCAAGCGCGAGGACAAATCGCGTATCGTTGTCATAGCGGGCTGCATGACTCAGCAGAAAGGAGCCGCCGAGGCGCTCGCCGCTAAGTTCCCGTTCATCGATATCGTTCTCGGCACCGCCAACCTTTACGAGTTACCCGCGAAGATAGCGGAACTTAAAGAGCGCAGGGCGCGCCACAGGGGGAAAGTCGTCGCCATATCTTACGACGACAATCCTCCCATAGACGAGAGCGTTCCCGTAGCGCGGACTTCATATCCCAATGCCTGGGTCAACATTACCTACGGGTGCAACAATTTCTGTACCTATTGCATCGTTCCTTACGTGCGCGGCAGAGAAAGGAGCCGCGAGCCCGAAGCGATAATCGACGAAATCCGCTCCCTTCTTGCCGAAGGCTACAAGGAGATAACTTTACTCGGACAGAACGTCGATTCTTACGGTAGCGACCGCTCCGACGGCGTGGGTTTTGCGGAATTATTGAGAAGAATTGCGGCGCTCCCCGGCAAATTCCGTCTGCGGTTCATGACTTCGCACCCAAAAGATCTTTCCGAAGAAGTCGTCTCGATAATCGCCGAAACGCCTAATTTCTGTAAAAACATACATCTTCCCGTGCAGGCGGGTTCCGACAGGATTCTTAAAGCCATGAACCGCAAGTACGACCGCGCCGCTTATCTCGGACTTATCGATAAGATACGTAAATATATGCCGGAATGCGGGTTGACCACCGATATCATGGTCGGATTCCCCGGAGAAACGGAAGAGGATTTCCTCGATACCGTGGATCTCGTGAAGCGGGTAAGATATCAGAATGCGTTTACGTTCGTTTATTCTCCACGCAGAGGTACCGTCGCGGCAACGATGCCCGATCAGATACCGTATGCCGTCAAAAGAGATCGTATTACCCGTCTTATCGCGGTGCAGAACGCGATAACCGAAGAATTAAGCGGGGAATTCACGGGAAAAACTTACGAAGTACTCGTTGAGGACGCTCCGAAACCCGGTATGCTTTGCGGCAGGACCGATTCGGGAAGACTCGTCAATTTCGCGGGCGACCGATCTCTTGTCGGTCAATTCGTCGATATTAGAATTACCGGGAACAAAGCTTCCGCGCTTTACGGGGAGATAGTTGACAATGGCTAAATCACAGAAGAAATCGGATTCGCTTTCGCCGATGATGACTCACTATAAGGAAGTCAAATCGCAATATCCCGATACGATACTGATGTACCGTTTGGGCGATTTTTACGAGATGTTTTTCGACGACGCGCTCGAAGCGAGTAAATTGCTCGATCTCACGCTTACCGGAAGGGATTGCGGACTTAAGGATCGCGCTCCGATGTGCGGAGTTCCGTATCACGCCGTAGACAATTATATTTCCCGACTCATCAAATGCGGCAAAAAAGTTGCTATCTGCGAGCAGCTTACCGCGCCCGGCGATCAGAAAGGCATGGTAAAGCGCGACGTCATTCGCGTCATTACTCCCGGAACGGTGACCGACGACGATATGCTCGACGCCACTGCCAACAGCTATCTTATGTCGGTTTACAGGGGAAAAAGCGGGGAATTCGGTTTGGCGTGGGCGGACGTTTCCACGGGAGAAGTCAAAATGACCGAGCCCGACAGCACGATAGAACCCGAAGATTTTATATTGTCCGTAGCTCCGTCGGAAATAATCGCCAACGAATACGCAACCTCATTTCTGAATTCCACCGATTCCGTAGCGCTCGGTAAACTTCCGCGCGCGCAAGCCTATTACGAATATTCTTTTAGCAACGATAACGCTTCCGACGCCGTGACCTCTTTTTATAACGTTTACAATCTTGCGGCGTTGGGACTGGAGCCGGGAGCGGGGGTCAACGCGCTCGGCGCGTTGCTCGGTTATATTACTTCCACCCAGAAAAGGAAGCTCGATCATCTCACCACTCCTGCGGTGATCCGTCATAACGGCGGAATGTTCATCGACTACAATACGCGCAGAAATCTCGAACTTACCGAAACCATTTTCGATAAAAGCAAGACCGGCAGTCTGCTTTGGGTGCTCGATCACACGCGCACTAATATGGGCGCGCGCGCTTTGAGGCGCGCCGTACTCGAACCGCTTTCCGACGCGGAAGCCATCGATAAGCGTTTGGACGCCGTAGGCGAATTGGTCAAAGCGCCTATGGTACGCGAAGCTCTCGGCGAGGCGCTCAACGAGATACGCGACATCGAAAGACTTTGCAATAAGATTGCTTACGGTTCGGTAAATCCCCGCGAAACTCAGGCGGTAGGTTATTCGCTCAAGCAATTGCCTTACGTGAAAAGGGCTCTTGCAAAAGTGAAGTCCGTAGCGCTTAAAGAACTCGCGGCTTCCGTCGATCCGCTCGAAGCGGTCACGGAGCTTTTGGAATCCGCGCTCGTGGACGCTCCGCCCGCGACCGTCAAGGACGGCGGAGTTTTCCGCGCCGGTTACAACGCCGAGCTCGACGCTTTCCGCACGGCGCAGACTTCCGCCAAGGCATGGCTCGCCGAATACGAAGCCAAAGAGCGCGAAGCCACCGGTATCAAACAGCTTAAAGTAGGATATAACCGTGTTTTCGGGTATTATATCGAGGTTTCCAACTCCAATCTACCCATGGTACCGTACCGTTTCGAACGTAAGCAGACGCTTACTACCGGCGAACGCTACATTACCGACGAACTGAAGAAAATGGAAGAAGTTATCCTCGGTGCGGAAGAAAAAGCGCTTTTGCTGGAGGAAAAGCTTTACGGAGATATCAAAAAATTGCTTGCCGACGTCATGCCCGTGTTACAGCGCAACGCGCGTTCCGTAGCGGAGATAGACATGCTCTATTCGCTCGCGACCGCCGCGGCGAAAGGCGGGTATTGTCGTCCCGCGATCAGACCCTTAGGCGCGGATATCGTCATCAAAAACGGCAGACATCCCGTAGTCGAAGCTTTGAAAGGTAAAAACGAGTTCGTGCCCAACGACGCGGTAATGACGGACGATTCGCGTTTGTTGATAGTAACGGGACCCAACATGGCGGGTAAATCCACGTATATGCGGCAAGTAGCGCTTATCGTGCTTATGGCGCATATCGGCTCCTTCGTGCCCGCCGACGAAGCTTCGATCGGTTTGGTAGACAGGATATTTACCCGCGTCGGCGCAAGCGACAACGTTGCCTACGGACAATCCACTTTTATGGTGGAAATGACCGAAATGGCGAATATCCTTAATAACGCCACGGCAAACAGCTTACTTATTCTGGACGAGATCGGACGCGGCACTTCCACGTTGGACGGACTTTCGATAGCTTGGGCGATAGTGGAGCACATTTCCTTGAAATTGAAGGCGAAAACGCTTTTTGCCACCCATTATCACGAATTGAGCGAACTGGAAAACACCTTACCCGCGCTGAAAAATTATCACGTTCTCATCAAAGACACGGGCGGAGAGATCACATTCCTATATAAAATAGCGCGAGGCGGCGCAAACAAGAGCTTCGGTATAGAAGTCGCTTCACTCGCGGGGATAAATCCCAAAATAACCGAACGGGCGCGTAATATAATGCGCGCCGTGGAGAGTTCTTCCGACGGCAGTATGCGCGAAAAAGTTACCGCCATGCCCGGAGAAGACGCGGTCATATCCGATCAGATAGGCTTGTTCCCGGAAGACGACCGTTATTCGGCGTTGGTCGGCGTGCTCAACGATACGGATTGCGAATCGATAACTCCCATACAGGCGCTGACGATATTGTCTAACCTGAAAGAAATGGTTAAAAACGACGTTAAAAAGCGCAAAAAGAAATAGTTTGTGGAAATCTATAAGTTATGAAAATAAACGTACTCGACAGCAGCGTATACAACAGGATCTCGGCGGGTGAAGTCGTCGAAAATCCCGCTTCCGTGGTTAAGGAACTCGTCGAAAACGCCATTGACGCGGGAGCAACCGCGGTAACGGTACGCATCGAAGAAGGCGGCGTCAAATATATAGAAGTTACCGATAACGGTTGCGGTATAGAAAAAGCGGAACTTCCCAAGGCGATACTGGCTCACGCCACGAGCAAGATATCCGAAGCCGACGATCTTTTGACGATATCGACTCTCGGCTTTCGCGGCGAAGCGCTCGCGTCGGTAGCCGCCGTGTCCGAGCTAGAAATACTGACCCGTTTTACCGGCAACGAATGCGGTAGTCTACTTAAAGCAAAAGACGGCAACGTGACCGTAACGGATTCGGCGTGTAAAATAGGAACTTCGGTCAAAGTAAAGAATCTTTTTTACAATACTCCCGCACGATATAAATTTTTAGCGTCGAAAACTACCGAGGAAAGCTATGTATCCCGTTACGTCATGCAGTTCATACTGTCCAACCCCGAAGTCGCCATTGAGTATTACGCCGACGGCGATATGATATATTCTTCGGCGGGCGAAGGCATGCGAAGCGCCGTCGAAGCCGTATTCATGCCTAAAATCGCAGACAGTTTCATAGAAATAAAAGATTGCGCGAATACTGCCGGCATATCCGTTACGGGTTATACGACTTCGCCCGACGTATTCAAGAATAACAGAACGCAACAGACGGTAATTATTAACGGGCGCATCGTTTTTGACCAGACTATTTCGGCTACGGTGCAGAACGCATACGGCGAAAGACTTATGAACCGTTGTTTCCCGATATTCGTTCTCAACATAGTCATGCCTTTCGACGAAGTGGACGTCAACGTCCATCCGAATAAGAAAGAAGTCCGTTTCGGCAATCCGCGCAAGGTTTATTCCGCTATTTATCATGCGGTGAAACAGGCTCTCGACAATTACGAGGAGAAAACGCGCGAAGCGCTTACGGAAGGTCTTACAGGAGGCAAAGAAGAGTTTTCTCCGTCCTCTTACGGCGCGGAGCGCGCCGCGAAAAAGGAAGATGATACTTCCGTATTTCAAACTCAAACGCAAACCTCAAACGAAAAAGTAGGCGTGCAAAAACCTTCGATGAGCCTTGCGGACGCGCTCGCACTCGTGCGCGGCAACATCAACGACGCGGCAACGAAAGTAAAATTTAACGAGCCGGGAGAACGGCTCGTCGCGCCGCCTGTAATTCGTGAAAAGTCTGCGCCGATATCCGACGTTTTGAAAGAAGCGGAAAAGCACGAACAGGAGAGCTTCCTTGCTCACGCCGCCGTGAGCGGCGCTAGATCTTACCGCGTCGCGGGACAGCTTTTCGGAACTTATCTCGTTATCGAAAGCGGCGACAAAGTTTTGTTTATCGACCAGCACGCCATGCACGAGCGTATTCTTTTCGACGAACTTATGAAGGAACTCGATTCCGCGGAAGTAGCCGCTCAACCGCTCATGCTTCCTTACGTTTACGAAACGACTCCCGAAGTCGTATCCGTTTTCGCTTCCGTAAGCGAAGAGCTTAAAGCCTGCGGCTTCGAAACCGAAGAATTCGGAAGAAACGCCGTTAAAATTTCGAGCGTTCCCGCCTCGCTCGGCAAAGTCGATATCGGCGCTATGCTTAACGAACTTACCGACGGGCTCATGTGCGGGAAATTGCCCGCGAAACAAGCGTTCAGCCGGAATAAGCTCGCTTCGGCGGCATGTAAAGCGGCTATCAAAGGCGGCGACGAGATGAGCGAGGAACAAATTAAACTCGTTATGGACTATTTCGCGGCGGGCAATATGCCGCTTCAATGTCCGCACGGCAGACCTACGGCGATAGTTTACTCAAGGTACGAATTCGAAAAGCTTTTCAGGAGAAAGGTATGATAATAGTAGGCGGCGCAACGGCAACCGGAAAAAGCGCGCTTGCCGAAAAAATCGCCTTGAGCATAGGCGGCGAAACCGTTTCGGCGGATTCCATGCAGATATACCGCGGAATGGATATCGGCACGGCGAAAGATACTTCGTCTTCCGTAAAGCTTCATCTTATCGACGTCGTTTCTCCCGAAACGCCTTTTACTGTCGTTGACTACCGCGCTTTGGCTTCCGAAGCGATACACGATATATCGTTGCGCGGTAAGCAGGCTGTCGTCGTCGGCGGTACCGGATTATATATTGATTCTTTATTATATAATATGGAATACGGCGGGAGCGGAAGCGAAAACGCCGAACTGATGTCAGAGCTCAGAAGCGAACTCGAGGCGCGCGGCGCCGAATATATGCACTCGAAGCTCGCGGCGCTCGATCCCGTGACGGCAAAAAAAGTACATTACAACAATACGGTGCGAGTTATCCGCGCGTTGTATGTGGTCCTTAATACGGGAAGACCCGTTTCCGCGCAGAGCGCGGAGCTGAAACCCACGGAACCTTTCAAATTCTTTATTCTGACCGAGGAGCGCGCGGCGCTCAGAGAAAAAATAGCCGAGCGCGTCGGCTCAATGTTTGCGGCAGGACTCGAAGGCGAAGTCCGCGCGCTTATCGAGCACGGATACGACTTTTCGATGCAATCGATGCAGGCGATAGGTTATAAAGAGTGGGCGGGATATTTCGAGAAAAAAGTTACTCTCGACGAAGTGCGCGAGAGAATTATAATCAATACCCGCGCTTATGCCAAACGCCAGGAAACGTGGTTCAATAACCGCTATAAGGCATTTGCGGTAAAGATATCCGCGGCGAATTTCCGCGCCGATCCCGACGCAGTGCTGGAACTTGTCAAGAATACCCCGTACGTTTACGGGGAAATATAAAATATCAAAATTTAGAGAACAAGGAAAAATATGTTATCCGTAAACGAGATCATCAGAAGCGCAGAAGCCTCGGCTCAAGAACTTTTCAAGCTTATAGACGAAGATATTTCCGTTTATAATCAGAAGAAAGTTCTCGACGCCTTCCGCGAATGTAAAGTATCATATCATCATTTCAATCCGACCACGGGCTACGCCTATGACGACGCAGGCAGAGAAAAGCTTGCGGAAGTATTCGCCAAAGTTTTCGGCGCGGAGAAAGCCATCGTATCGCCCAATATCGTTTCGGGCACACACGCGCTGACGGTTGCGCTGTTCGGATTGCTGAAAGCGGGCGACACTTTAGTCGGAGCTACCGGCGCGCCGTACGATACCCTTCAGGAAGTCATAGGCGGCGAAAATAACGGCTCTTTGCGCGACTACGGCATAAACTATAAGGAATTCGCATTGAAAAACGATAAAATCGATATCGAAAGCGTTTCCGAATATTTACGCGAGCATAAGCCCGCCGTAGTGATGATCACGCGCTCCAGAGGCTATTCCTGGCGCGACGCTTTGAGCGTCGAGGAGATCGGTGAAGCCGTAAATGCCTTCCGCAAGGCATATGCGGGCGTGACCGTTCTCGTAGACAATTGTTACGGAGAATTTGTGGAAAAAATCGAGCCCACCGAAGCGGGCGCCGACGTTATAGCGGGCTCGCTTATCAAAAATCCGGGCGGCGGTCTTGCGCCTACGGGCGGTTATATTGCAGGTAAGGAAGCCGCGGTCACCAGAATAGGTTACAGACTTACCGCGCCGTCCATAGGAACGGAAGTCGGTTCGTATTATCAGTCGTATATGCCGTTTTTCGAAGGATTGTTCTTTGCGCCTTCCGTAGTGGCAAGCTCGTTGAAAGGCGCGATCCTTGCCGCAAACGCGCTCGGTTCGCTCGGTTACGAAGTGAAACCCGCAACGGGCGAGATGCCGCGCGACATAATCTGTTCCGTTAAGTTCAACGCACGCGAGCCTATGATATCCTTTATACAGGGGATACAGTACGCTTCGCCTGTGGAATCGTACGCAACGCCCGAGCCCTGGGCGATGCCCGGATACGACGACGAAGTGATAATGGCAGCCGGAACGTTCGTGCAGGGCGCTTCGATAGAATTATCGTCCGACGCGCCCGTCAGAGAGCCTTATATAGCGTATCTGCAAGGCGGTTTGACTTACCAGCATTGCAAAATCGCGCTTGCCGAGTGCCTTAAACGTATTCTTAAAGGTTAAAATTCGAAGCTATAAGTTGCCTTTCGGATCCGTTAGCGTCGAATTTACAAATCAATATTATAGAAACGACGGCTTTTGCCGTCTTTTTCAAAAAAAGCGAAATTTCCGATAGGGGATACTACAAAAAAATTTATCAAAAAAATTTTTATTTCCGCGTATAAACTTTTCCGATGCGTTCATAATAATAACGTAATCGGTGAAACGCAAAAAATTTACACGAAAATAAGATTTTCGAGTGAACTTAAAGTTTTGCCGGTTATTTTTTTATGTGTAGAATTCGTAATATTCGCTCCGGCGCATACGGAAATCTTGTAAAATTCCATAAATTAAATCTTGAATATTAACATGACGGCGCGACGGGAATATGCGGGGTTGTTCAAGTATTTTATCAAATTAGTCTTCATAAATACGGGAATAATTACGAATCCCGATCGACTTCCGAAACCGATTTACCCCTGTATTGCGAAAGTTCGATACGATAATTAAATAAAATTCCGTAATAAAACAATTATCATCGTAAGTTTACGTGCAGATATGATGACTTGAATGAACGGGAATACTGCGGGCATAATATTAAAAAGCCGTAGTAATCTGAAGTTTTATCGGTTTCCGAATAACCGATACGGGAAATAATAAATATTAAGATTCGTGCAGTTCGGAATTATTCGTCATTACGCGAGATGAAATCTTATGTCGACCGACGGACGCTGAAATCAACATGTGAAAATTTGCTTAAAAAATATACGGATTTTTCGCTACGTGAGCTCTGAACGCATTCTACAGGCTATACGGAAAATATGCAAATCTTAAAGCCGGTTTTGCGGCTTGAAAGAATGCCAATGCCGGATCGCTTTAACGGGGAAATCGATCGATGAAAACGGATCCGAAAAATCGGGACGGTCAAAGTCTATAAAAATTCTATAACCGCGTACATCCGGTTTACGGCTCACGCCCGAACAAAACCGAAGGCAAATTTGCTCTAAAAAATTTCCGGATTTTCGTCGGCGCGAGCTCTGAGCGCATTCTACGGGATCTGAAACTCGGACGCGCTTTACATAATTTCGTAAGCG
>JADINF010000056.1 GCA_017694145.1 Candidatus Stercoripulliclostridium pullicola | reverse complement strand
CCGAATACCTGCGAAAGGGCGTTTGCCGTGACGGTAACGGGGCGCGGAGTGATCTCATAATATACTTTCGTGTCGGAAAGTTCCACCGTGTAGTTGGCGTTATATCCCGCGACCGAAGAATTGTTCAGAGTGCCTAAAATGATGGCGTAAGAGTCTACGTTCTTATTGGTGGAATTCTCTCTCGAGAGCTTACCGCCTAAGGTATCCGTTCCGATAAGTCCCGCCTTGCCTTCGTCGCCGCGGAAATATGTGGTATAAGTGATATTGACTTCGGTATCTCCGTAGACGGAACTTATGCCTTCGTGGGGCACTATCACGATAGGACGCGCGACAATATAATAGAAATATTCATTATCGAATACGAAATCGTAGTTGGGGTTGAGGCTCTCGAGGTTGCCGAGAGTTATATTATACGAGCCTACCGCCTCGACGGAAGGATAAGCCACGGCAAGCGCGCTCCCGCTTACGAGGGAGTAAGGCTTCACGATACCTTCCGCTCCCGTGATAGTCACCTGCGTGCGTTCCTCCTCTCCGTATATCTGGGTAACGTCTGCGCTCGTTATGGTGACGAGCTTGGGCTTGACCTCGAGATAGGGGGGCTCGCCGTTGTCGTTATTGAGCTCGATAACATAGTTTTCACTATCAAGAGTGCCCACGGTGATGGCGTAACGCCCTGCGGGAAGAATGTTGTCCACGGGCATCGTATAGCCTATACCGAGAGCTCCCGTAAACTCCGACGTCGCTATTTCGTTACCCTTACGGTCGTGCGCCGTGTAGTTGAGCGTGAAAGAGGTATCGCCGAACGTAATGAAATTTCCGCTCGCGTCTATATACGCAGTGAGGGCGAGAACGCGCAACGCTCCCGCGCCGCGCACCTCGGAAATGTCGTAATTGGGGTTCCGGTCGTTGTTGAGCTCGGAGTCCGCTACGATGTCGTAGTTTCCTACCGGTACCGCTCCTTGCTGCGCGAGCTCGTAAACGTCGGGGGCGAACTTCAGACCGCCCACGAGAGTTTCGCCCTCGAGAACGCCGATAGCGGTATAGGTGAGCGCATCGTCGTCGGGAAGCGGATCGCCGAAGTCTATATTCACGACTGTCGGAGTAATGATGACCGATTTGCGTTCGACAGCGTAGGTGACGCCCTCAGTGAAAGTTATCGAATAATTCGGGTTATTGTCGTCGGTGACGGTACCCTGATATATCTCGTAGCTTCCCACGTCTTCGCCCTTCGCTCTTACGAGCGTACCCGTGATCGAATAGTTGGCTACCTGCGCGTCGCCGGTGAGACCTTCGTAACCGGGCGTAATGGCGACGGTATAGGCGAATGATGAGGGATCGGAACTGCCGTATGTTTTGTATTGTCCGCTATTCGGCGTGACGGTAACGGGGCGACGGAGTATCTCGAACGTGCCGCGGGTAGCCGTCACGACGAAGTTTGCGTTCGTGCCGAGCACGGCGTAAGTGTCGTAAATCCCTACAGTTATCGCGGAAGTCGCCACGCTCGAGCCTTTAGCCGTGCGGATCACGGAAATATCGAATATTACCGTCTGCGAGCCGACGGTTATGGTCTGATTGCCGCTTTCGTCCGTATCGATAACGGGAGTAACGGTGCCGAGCCCGTCCGTTACCGTGAAATCGAGAGCGGGGAAGGCTTCGCCGAAGTACACATTGTAAGAAGACGCGGTCACGGTGATCGGACGCGCGAGGACGGCGAATGATCTCGTATTATTGAGCGAAATCGTATAATTCGGGTTATTTGCGTCCGTTATCGTACCGAGCGAATAGTAATACGTGCCGACCGTATCGCCTGCCGCGCGTGCGAGCGCGCCATCGAGGGATACGGTAAATCCCGCGGCGAGAGTCTGCGTCGTGGTCGTAGCGTAGGTGAAAGCGGCAGGATCGGCGTCGCCGAAATATTTTTGTTGTCCGCTGTCGGGAACGACCGTAACGCCCAGCTTGGTGACGGTAAAGTCGGCGGAAGTATATGCGATAGTGTAATTATCCGACGAGAACGTACTGCTTATGGGATAAGTGCCGACGTTACTGTCGTACGCGACCGCGCAATCGAGCGCGCCCGCGTTAAGCGTAGCGTCGTCCGCAGTAGGCGCGAAATTGAGTATCTCGCCCTCGGCGAGCGTTACCGTCGCCGTATAAGCGGTCTTGTCGAATTTGGGGTCGGTGCCGTATACGGAGCTCTGAGCTTTTGCGACTATGGAAATTTCGCGCGGCGTTACGGTGAGCTCGAGAGTGGTTTCTTCGGTAAGATTATAGTTGAGCGTATTGAAAGGGGAAGTATCCGTATCGGATACGGTGAAAAGTACCGTCACCGTTCCGGAGGAGGACACGAGCGGGAAATTACCTTTCGACGCGAGCGAAGTATTGTAAGCTATTTCCGTGACGAAGCTCCACGTTCCGTCCACTACGAGCTCTTCGTTTACCGCGTTCACCGCCTTGCCAACGATCTGAGAAGCGTTGAGGGTCTGCCCGTATACGAGAGAAATGTTTTCTGCGGTAAGTTTGAGGTCGGCTTTGGTGATCTCGAACGAGAACGATTTGCTGCCCGTGTAATTATTCTTACCCGTCACGACGAAAAAGTATTCTCCCGCGTTGACTATATTCGAACTGTCGTAACCGCGGTCGTAATCGGTGCCGAATACGAGAGTCGTCCCGTTCTCGCCTATAGCTTTGTCGATAACGTCGGGCGCGGGGGTGTATTCGTTGCCGTCATAGGTATGGGAAGGTATTCCTTCCGTATCGAGTATAAGCACGATATCGTCGTTGTCCTCGACGGACCTTCTCGATATCGTCACCTCGTTAAGCGTGTAGCTTGTCGACGTGAGGTTGTAATTTCCTACGTCGTCGCCCGATATCGTTATGTCGGATGAGCTTACTTTACGCGTTCCCGCGTTAGCGTTGTCGAATGTAGCTGTTTTACAGCTTGCGGTAACCTTGTCGCCCGTTATGAGTCCATCGTAATGGAATGTGAAATCGTTCGTGTTGACATCCGTCGTGCCGTCGTAAACTTTGCCGTCGTAAGTGAAAGTTACGGTAAGTGGGCGTGCGGTGATTTTGCCTAAATCGGAAGTCACCGTCGCCGTGTCGAGATAATAATAACCTTTGTTGGTTCCGTCAAGCGAATATCCCGAAAGCGTAACGGTGAGTCCCGTTCCCACTTCGGCTTGCAAGTAGGACGCGCTACCCGCCTTAATGCTTATATTGTCGTCTTGAAGCGGCTCGTAACCCGCCGCAAATACCACGGTAGGCGTTGCCGTTTTCGTGCCGTCGTAAACCTTGGAGGTTTCTCCCGATATTTCGAGCTTGACCGTCTTACGGACGATATATATTCCCGTGCAGGTCGCGGATTCGGAGTCGAGCGAATAATTGCTCGCTTTTCCGTCGCCGTCTTTAAGAGCCAGCGAGCCGACGGTAATTGTATATTGATCGGGATTGGAGTACGAGAAAGAGTAGGACGAGTAAGTAAGATATACCGTTTTCCCTTTTTCCGCTTCACCCACCGAATAGGTTTCGTTATTTACGAGACCGTTCAGCGTTATAT
>JADINF010000055.1 GCA_017694145.1 Candidatus Stercoripulliclostridium pullicola | reverse complement strand
CTCGTGGAGCGCGCCCGTGGGGCAAGCCGCTATGCACTGTCCGCAACCCACGCAAGGAACGTCCGCGAGGCTTTTCTCGAATGCGCAAGCGATATGCGTGTCGAAGCCTCTCGCGTTGGCGCCGATAACGGCGATACCCTGATAATTCTTGCACGCCGCCACGCATCTGCGGCAAAGCACGCACTTATTGTTGTCCCTTACTATATAAGGAGTACTCGCGTCTATGGGATAGTCGCTTACCGCGCCTTTGAACTTCTCGCCGTCGCAACGGAGCTCCTCGGACAAAGTCTGAAGCTCGCAATTTCCGTTACGTACGCAGGAAAGACATTCCTTCTTATGATCGGAAAGAATGAGCTCCACCGTCGTGCGACGGGAATCGATGACGCGTTGGCTGTTGGTCGTCACTTCCATACCCTCGCTTACGGGATACACGCAGGACGCAACGAGCGATCTCGCGCCTTTCACTTCCACCACGCACACGCGGCACGCCCCTATCGCGTTGATGTCGCGGAGGTAGCACAGCGTGGGTATTCTGATACCCGCCTTCTTGGCGGCGTCAAGTACGGTCGTGCCTTCCGGTACGCTTACGTCCTGACCGTTTATTTTAAGGTTTACCATTTTGATGTCGTCCATTTTATCACTTCCTCCCGATTACTTCTTCACGATGGCGCCGAACTTACAGTTGTCCATACATACGCCGCACTTGATGCACTTCGACTTGTCGATGACGTGCTTGGTCCGGACTGCGCCCGAGATCGCGTTGACGGGGCAGTTGCGCGCGCAGAGCGTACAACCTTTACAGGCGTCGGTGATCTCGAAGGACAACAACGCTTTACATACGCCCGCGGGACATTTCTTGTCCACTATGTGCGCGATATATTCGTCGCGGAAATAACGGAGTGTCGAAAGCACGGGGTTGGGAGCGGTCTGTCCCAGTCCGCACAGCGCGTTGTCTTTGATGTAGTAGCACAGTTTCTCCATGTCGTCGAGATCCTGCAAAGTGGCTTTGCCGGAAGTTATCTTATTGAGATACTCGAGCAATCTCGTCGTACCTATACGGCAGGGAGTACATTTGCCGCAGCTCTCGTCTTTGGTGAACTCGAGGAAGAACTTGGCGATATCGACCATACAGTTGTCCTCGTCCATGACGATGAGTCCGCCGGAGCCCATTATCGAGCCTATCGCGGCGAGGTTCTCGTAGTCGATCGGAACGTCGATGAGATCTGCGGGGATACAGCCGCCCGAAGGTCCGCCCGTCTGCGCCGCTTTGAATTTCTTACCGTGCGGTATGCCGCCGCCGATATCTTCGATAACGGTGCGGAGCGTGGTGCCCATGGGGATCTCGACGAGACCGGTATTGACTATCTTGCCGCCCAGCGCGAACACCTTGGTGCCCTTGCTCTTCTCGGAGCCCATCGAAGCGAACCAGTCGGCGCCCTTCAGAATGATCTGGGCGACGTTGGCGTAAGTTTCGACGTTATTGAGAATGGTGGGCTTGCCGAAAAGTCCTTTGTTCGCGGGGAACGGAGGACGGGGACGCGGCTCGCCGCGCTTGCCTTCGATACTGGTCATGAGCGCCGTTTCCTCGCCGCACACGAACGCGCCGGAACCGAGACGTACTTCGAGGTCGAAGTCGAAGCCCGTTCCGAGTATGTTCTTGCCGAGCAGACCGTATTCTTTCGCCTGTTCGATCGCTATGCGTATCCTGCTGACCGCGATGGGATATTCCGCGCGGATATAAATGAAGCCCTGGCAGGAGCCGATAGCGTACGCCGCGATAGCCATCGCTTCGATAACGGCGTGAGGATCGCCTTCGAGTATCGATCTGTCCATGAACGCGCCGGGATCGCCTTCGTCGGCGTTGCAGCATACGTATTTGATGCCCGTTTCGTCCGCCTTGGCGTTACGACAGAACTGCCATTTGAGTCCCGTCGGGAAGCCCGCGCCGCCTCTGCCGCGCAGTCCGCTCGCCTTGATGACGTCGATAACTTCCTGCGGTTGCATCTCGGTCAGTACCTTGATGAGCGCCTGATAGCCGTCGTAAGCTATGTATTCGTCGATGTTCTCGGGGTTGATGACGCCGCAGTTGCGGAGCGCGACGCGCGTCTGCTTTTTATAGAAATTGGTCTCGGAGAGAGCTTTGGTCATCTCCTCGGTCTTGTGGTCTTTGTACAGCAATCTTCTGACAAGACGTCCTTTGATAAGATGCTCCTCGACGAGCTCTTTGACGTCTTCCACTTTCACGGTGCTGTAGAAAGCGCCTTCGGGATAGATGATGACGACGGGACCTACCGCGCAAAGTCCGAAGCAGCCGGTCTTGACCAGCATGACTTCGTTGGTAAGGTTATTGGCGGCAAGCTGCGATACGAATTCGTCGTATATCTCTCCGCTGTGATTGGAGTGGCATCCGGTGCCGCCGCAAATCAATACAGTACTTCTAAACATCTCTCGTCCTCCTAGCTTACTCCTCGCCGATCAGATAATCGGTGCAGACCTGTCCGCCCACGATATGACGGGCAATGATGTCTTTCGCCTTCTGAGCGTCGACTTTGACGTAAGTTACTTTCTCCTCGCCGGGAACGAATACTTCCACGATGGGCTCGAGCTTGCACATTCCGAGACATCCCGAACGGGTGACTTTCACGTTCTTGAGCCCGCGGGAAGTGACCTGATCCACGAGTTCGTTGAATACCGGTCTCGCGCCCGCCGCTATGCCGCAAGTAGCCATACCTACGACGATACGCGTTTCGAGTTCCGCGTCTTTATTGTCGCGGTTGACGATCTGAGCCTGCATCTTATCTCTGATCGCCTTGATATCGGCTATTGATTTCATAAATTTATACCTCCGTTTATGCTTTCGATATTTTCGGTTAGTAGCGACTTAAGAAAAGTCACGATTTCGGGGGAGTCTATCGGAATGTCTCCGAGTTCCTCTTTGACCTCGCGGGTGTCGAAAGTGAAAGTCCTGTCTTCCACCGTGTAGACCCACACGAAATCCACTTCGGGATTGAGAACGGTGACGGCGGTTTCCGCAACGTTGCCGAGAGGCATTCTGTCGATGTTGTCGATAACGAAACTCGCTTTCACTTCGGTGCCCTTTCCGAGCTTGGAAGTTATCGTGAATTCGCCTCCCGCCGTTTCCGCCGCCTGCTTGAGGAGCGGTATCCCCATTCCCACCTTGCGCGTCGTCCTCGTCGTTGTGAAAGGATCGGTCACCCGTGAGAGAAATTCCTTATCCATCCCCTTGCCGTTATCCCGTATCGTGACGGTGAGAAGATTATTCTTCGCTTCGACGATAACCTCCACGAGGGTGGCTTTCGCCTTCACCGAATTCTCCACGATATCGAGGATATGCAGCGCGATCTCCCGCATTTACATATACTCCCTTAAAATCCCGTCAAGCTGATCGGTAGTGAGCTTGCCGTACACGTTGGAGTTGATGGTCATTACGGGAGCGAGTCCGCAGCAGCCGATACAACGTGTTTCGACCAGACTGAATTTCCCGTCCTCGGTACATTCTCCGGATTCGATGCCTATCTTCTGTTTGAGGGCGTTGATGATGTCCCCCGCGCCTTTGACGTAGCAGGCGGTGCCCAAACATACGGAAACCTGATATTCGCCGCGGTAATTGAGGGTGAACTGCGAATAGAAAGTCGCCACGCCGAATACTTCCTCGAGGGAAACGTTGAGAGTGTCGGCGATCTTCATCTGCACTTCGATGGGCAGGTATCCGTAAATATCCTGCGCCTGCTGCAATGCCGGCATCAACCCGCCCGGAACCGATTTAAGCGCTTCGAGCCTTTCTTCGAGTTGTTTCGCCTGTTCGGGCGTGCCGGCAAAAGGAACTTTCGTTAATTTGATCTTTGCCATTGATTCCTCCAGAGAATGAGTTATTTAACGTTAAAATGCGCGCGCGTAAACACGCGCAAAAATATTATAACATATAAAACGGAGAGTGAAAAGAATATTTATACAATATCCAAAAAGAAAATACAGGGAAACGCCTATTCTCCGCGAAGCTTCCTTATAAGGGCTGAGGCGGTGCGTTCGGGAAGTTCTATGAAATTGGGCTTTTTGCCGATATCTTCGAGATAATGGGCGTCGGAATCGGTTATCGTCACCTTGTCCTCGAAACCGGGCATACCGCCCCCGTAAGCTGAAAATTCCACCGCTTTATAGTATTCGGGCACGCCGCCGAGAACGGCGGGCATAGCGTAAGCCTCTCTGTCGACGTGGGCGGGAACCGCCACGCCGCCGAAGCGGAGCGCGAGTTTATAGAGTTCCGTTTCGCTTATTTCCGCTCCGCATAAAAGAAGTCTTTTTTCGGTATCGGTGATTTCGTCGTCGCTGTTCACCACGAGTTGCTCCCCGAAAACTTCGGCGTCGTTGAGAAGATCGGTAAAAGGTGTCGCCGCCATAAAGGCGTCGAGCGAATCGCAATCGGGGAAATAGCACACCAC
>JADINF010000054.1 GCA_017694145.1 Candidatus Stercoripulliclostridium pullicola | reverse complement strand
TCGAGAATCTGCAGGAAAACGACGTTATCGGTGCTCGGAATGTCCGGATAAAAAATATTTGCGCGCACGAGCAGAATGAAAGCGATGCTCAACAAAATTCCGGCGGGAATCGTCCAAGCCGTTTTTTTACTGAATTTAACGGTATTGCAGCAAAGGAGAAGCCCTCCGAAAAAGAGGAAATTATGTATTACGAGCGAAATCGCGAGCCCGAACCAACTGCCGAACCCCGCCACCATCGTATCGGGCGAAGCGAGTACGGCGAGCATATTGCCGAATCCCGTGGCGAAAGCGAAATACCCTGCCATCGGCATCATGAATTTAACGCCGGCGAGAGTTATCACGCTGTAGCAGAAATAGCTTATCTGCGAAAATTCTATGGGATAAACATGGCTGTCTGTCACGAGGTATTCGATATATTCTACGCTTTTGTAGATAAGCACGAATGCCGCTATCAAGGTCGCTATCAAAGCGGAGATTTTGCGGTGTTTACGCAGAAGGTAAGTCGCCGCAACTTCTAAAACGCACGCGAGCGCCACAATGAGCGCTACCCACCAATATGTCATAAGGTTATCTCCTATAATTCGGATTTTTATAACGATTGTACCACCCGCGTCCCGTTTTGACAACAAACGCGAAGCAGTATTTATAAACGTAGCCGCAACATTTGCCGACATTTGACGAACGCGCGGCATATATTGAGAAAAAGGAGGTAAATGTGGCTCAGGACAATATTTTTACGCAAAAGCTCGGCGAACCGGTGGCTAACGACAATTTCAGTCTGACGTCCACGGACGGGAATATATTGCTGAAAGATTCTCAACTTATCGATAAACTGGCGCGATTCGACCGCGAACGCATACCCGAAAGAGTGGTGCACGCCAAAGGCTGGGGCGCTCACGGCGAATTCACCGTGACGGGCGACGTTTCGCGTTACACTCTCGCAAAAGTTTTCAACCGCGTGGGCAAAAAGACCAAAGTGCTCGTAAGATTCTCTACCGTGGCGGGAGGGAGAGATTCTGCCGATACCGTAAGGGATCCCAGAGGCTTCGCCGTCAAATTCTATACCGAAGACGGTATCCTCGACATCGTGGGGAACAATACGCCGGTATTTTTCATAAGAGATCCGATGAAATTCCCCGACTTCATACACTCTCAAAAGAAAAATCCGCGCACCAATCTCACCGACCCCAACGCGCAATGGGATTTCCTTTCGCTCACACCGGAGAGCATTAACCAGGTGACCATTCTTTTCAGCGACCGGGGCATCCCCTACGGATTCCGATTCATGGACGGCTTCGGCACCGACACCTTCGTGTGGTACAACGCGAAAGGCAATTACAATTTCGTCAAATACCACTTCATATCCCAACAGGGCTTGAAATACATACCCGCGGAAGAAGCGGAAAAGATAGCGGGCGAAAATCCAGATTTTGCGGGCGAAGACCTGCGCGACGCGATAGCGAAAGGCAATTTCCCCTCCTGGAAGCTCTACGTGCAGATAATGTCGCCGGAGCAGGCGGAGACATACCGTTTCGATCCCTTCGACACCACGAAAACGTGGTACGAGGAAGATTTCCCGCTCATCGAAGTGGGCGTGATGACTCTGAACCGCAACCCGTTGAACTTTTTCAACGAAGTGGAGCAGGCGGCATTCTGCCCAGCCAACATGGTGCCCGGCACCGCTCCCAGTCAGGACAAGATGCTACAGGGAAGGCTCTTTGCCTACCGCGACACGCAGAGGTACCGCCTCGGCGTGAATTTCCAACGCGTGGCGGTGAACGCGCCGACGAGCGAGGTATTCAATTACGAGCGCGACGGCGACCTCGCGCGCAACCCGAACGACCCCGTCAACTATTATCCCAACAGTATGCAGAAAGTAACTTTCACCCGCGACGCCGAAGCGCCGCCGCAGGAGATATACGGCGAAATCAAGCGCCACGTCGTGCCTGTAAAGGACGTGGACTTCATACAGGCGGGCGACCGTTACCGCGCGATGGACGAGGGAGAAAGAACGCGCCTAATAGACAATATCTGCGCTTCGCTCTCGCAAGCGGAGAAACGTATCCAATACCGTCAGACCGCGCTTTTCCTGAAAGCCGATCCCGAATACGGCAGGCGCGTAGCGGAGAAACTTAACCTCAATATCCGCGAAGTTTACAAGCTCGCGCGTATGTCGCAAGCCGAACGCGAATACGCAACTCGCTGATTTTCGGCAACATTTCCTCGGAATTCGGATACCTTATCGTATATTATCAAAACGCCCGCCACGTAAAGGCGGGCGTTTTTCGGATCACTCCCAATGCGAAACCTTGAATTTTTTATCTACGGATTTTGCGTTGAGCGTTATGTAGGAATTGCTTCTGCAGCGCATTATTATCTTTCTACCGTAAGCGTTTCGGGTATAAATAAGCTTGAACTTACCCGTTTCGGTCAGAAGCTTTTTCGCGAAGATTTCGGCGTATTCTTTTTTTCTCCCTATCGCCGAAGGGCATGCGTAAGAGTGCAGATAAGAAAGCGCTCCCAACGCATTCCGTTTCACGATGACGTAACGCGGATTCTCTATCGGCGAAAAGAATTCCTTCATCGCGGCGTTGAACACGTTCTGATCGTGTACGGAAGCGTTCCTGAGATATATCGCCGTTTGGGTGAGATCCTTATCCTGTTCCGTTACCGCTTGCGCGTCCGGGTCTATCAGCCCGCATTCGGCGAGCGTACCGCAAACGGCTTTGCCGATGATAAGAAAAGAACGTGCGGGATTCAGGTGCTTCAGAA
>JADINF010000053.1 GCA_017694145.1 Candidatus Stercoripulliclostridium pullicola | reverse complement strand
TCTGCCAATTCCGCCACATCCGCACGGCAGTTGTTATTCTATAATAACGTCTGCGTATTTGTCAAGGTTTTTCGTTAGGTAGAGTTTATTTTTATAATGTTGGTAATCAGGCGTTCTCGTCGCCTTTATCTTCCGCTTTGTCTTCTTCCTTCTCCGCGCCGTCATGCTTGCCCGCAGCTTCTAGAGCCGCGTTCTCTTTCTTGCCGAGGTCGTTGGTATTCATCGACTTGCGGTATACCACGAATTGGTTGAACAGGTATTCCGTCACGAGATTTATGACCATCGTGAACGCAAGCACGAGATATTCGTTCCAATGCGCTTTGTCGGTGAGCGCATCGCCCCAGAGAGTCGAAAGGGGAGTGAATACGACGTAATACGCCGCGACTTTAAGCATCGCTATAGGCACGTTGTTAGCCGATTTGAACGTGAATTTACGGTTGAACGTGAAATTCCACAATACCGAAAGCACTAGCGCGATAAGATATGCCGGCCAGTATATAAGATGCAATACTTCGTTCAGGATAGTGAATACGACGAATTGTATCACGCCCGCCGAACAAGAGAAACCTACGAATTTAAGTATCCGTATTATATCGTTCTTGCGCTTCAGCTTGATTTGTTCGGGTGTAAGTTCTTCTTTCGCTTCGGTATTGTCCGCTTTCGCCGTTTCGGATTCGATTGCCCGGTCTGCATTTTCGGTTGCCGGACTTTCGGTTTCTTCCGTTAATTCGGTAATTTTCTCTTTTTCCGTTTCCATAATTGCTCCTTTCCTAAATTATATTGCAAAATACGCGCGATTGCAATACGTTGCGCGCTTTAATTTCTTATTCGATATTGCATTTCCGCGCGTTACGTTATATAATATTATTGCAAAGGCAGGTGTTTATGAAATCTGTTTCAAAAGCAATAATTCCCGCGGCGGGGTACGGTACGAGGCATTTGCCGATCACCAAAGCTCTCCCTAAAGAATTGCTACCTATATTGGACAGACCTTCCGTCGATTACGTGGTGGAAGAATGCGTTTCGAGCGGTATTACGGATATATGTATTGTGCTTTCGCGCGGCAAAGGCGCCGTCGAAGATTATTTCGATCGTAATCCCGAGATCGAAGCCAATCTGGCCCGAAGCGGTAAACGCGAATTACTCAAAAAAGTCAACCCTTACCTCGGCAAAGTAAATATAACCTATATCCGTCAGCCCGAAATGAAAGGCACCGCTTATGCGATAGGTATGTGCAGAGAATTTACGGGAGGGGACGCTTTCGCGGTACTTTTCCCGGACGACGTGGTGTATAATCCCGAAGACCCCGCTACGGCGCAGTTGATACGCGCTTCCGTAACTACGGGTTCGACTATAGTGGGCGTCAAGGATCTTCCTCCCGAAGAAGCGGTTAAATACGGAGTCATGGTGCCTGCGGAAAGTAAAGGAAGATACGTCCGTATCAAAGGTTTCGTGGAAAAGCCGGATATAAAAACGTTGCCTTCGACAATTACTAGCGTAGGGAGATTCGTTCTCACGCCCGACATATATTACTATATCGACCGTGTGAAACCCGCCGCCAACGGCGAAAGGTATCTTACCGACGCGATAGACGCGATGGCTAAAGACATGAACGTATACGCTTATACTTTCGACGGAACGCGCTACGATACGGGAAGCACGGAAGGCTTCCTGAAAGCCAATCTGGATTACGCGCTCCGAGAGAAAGAGCTGGGCGCGAAAATATCGGAATTTTTGAAAACTCGTTGAGCGCGTGTACTTACGACATTCGGACGGGATAAAGAATACAGGTAATCAGGTTTAATTATATAACGGAAAGGTTTTATGGCAAATATCGGATATACCGAAGACGTAGCGAAAATTATAGGCAAAGCAAACGAAATCGCAAAAAAACTCGGCGTACAGACGGCGACCGAGCATATTCTGTATGCAATGCTTACGGTAGAAAACACCTATGCTTTCGATATCCTTACTCAGCTCAAGGTGGATAAAGAAGCCGCTACCGGCATGATCTCCAGAATGGTGACGAGGCGAAGCGCGCAGATCATCGAAGATCAGGTGCGCAGAGCTCTCGTCAACGCGAGAACCGTTGCGGAAAAACTCAATTACGCGCTGTACGACACCCAACATCTTCTGCTCGCGCTCACCTACGACAGGTCTTGCGGCGCGGCGCAGGTGTTACAGAATTTCAACATTTCTTATAGCGACATAAAACAGATAGTCGAGAGCATGAGCGCCAACGGCGTGGGTAGGAACGAAACCGATGAAGAAGCCGGACAAGTCGCGGAAGAAGAGGAATTAAACAATACGATAAGTTCTCTTTTCGACAAGATATTCGGAGAAACCATACGCACTTCTCAACCTATAACTTTCCGCGTCAATACTTACGACAGCAGCGGAAGATCGTCTAAAGAGAGTAAACAAAAAGATGGCGGAAATACTTCCGATGACGGACTGGACGCATTCGGCAGCGATTTTACGGCGCTTGCCCGCGAAGGAAAATTCGATCCCGTTATCGGCAGAGATAAAGAGATCAAAATGATAATGCGCGTGCTGACGCGCAGGACAAAAAACAATCCGCTTATAATCGGAGAACCCGGAGTGGGCAAGACGGCTGTCGTTGAGGGACTTGCGCAGGCGATAGCGAAGGGCGAAGTCCCCGATATGCTCAAGAACAAACGCATATTCTCGCTCGATATAGGTTCGCTCGTGGCGGGCACCAAATACCGCGGCGAATTCGAAGCGCGCTTCAAAGATATGATAGCGGAACTCGACGACGGAAAGACGATACTTTTCATCGACGAAATGCACATGATAATGACTGCGGGCGACAACGATTCGGGCGGTACGACGGTCGCGAATCTTCTGA
>JADINF010000052.1 GCA_017694145.1 Candidatus Stercoripulliclostridium pullicola | reverse complement strand
CCGCCGCGTCGCGCGCCGAAATATTGACGGCGGGAGCGGCGGGATCTATTTTCGTAAGATATCCGGAAGAGAGGTTTTCGATACCGGAGCCGCTGATCGCTTTGAAATAAACGGTGGTCTGTCCCGGCTCTTCGACGGTGAGAGTATAGCTGTTGCCGGAACGTTGCATAAGCGCGAACTCGTCGGTAAGGTCGAAAGCGTAGTAATAATTGGCTCCGGAAAGCACCGTCTGCGGGGTAAGGGTATACGTGACTTTACCGCTCGTCCAGCTGCCGACGGGATACTCCGCGGTCGCGGAGCCGCTCGGAACGGTGGCGGTCACGGCGTATTCGGGAGTCGCCATGTCGAAACGCACGCGCATGTCCGTTTGCGTATATTGATAGATCCCGGAAAGATCGGTGGAAATTATCGTGAAGCTTCCGTCGTAGGAAAGTATGCCGCTGTCCTCGCCGGGAACGACGGCTTCCGCGTAATAGCTGAAAGTGCCGTCGCCGTTGTCGGTGGACTTGTTGACGAAAGGCACGGGATCGTAGCCTTCGAGTTGGTAATAAAATCTCGCGTTGTCGTAAGTGCCGCTGTCGTTGGTCACGACCACCGTGATCCTCGACGCCGCCCAAACGGGATTGTCGGAGCGGAGATCGTAATCGGAAAGTCCCGTTCCGCTCATATAGGAAGCTCTTATGCTGTCCACGGTGTAGTCGCCTGAAACGCAGTTGACGATATTGACTTCGTATGCGCGATCGCTTACGTAATAGCTCAATCCGTCCGTGGTGCCCGAACGGAAATACATATATTTATGGAAGCTGTTGGTTTCGGGAGAGTAATTGGCGCGCGCGATAGTATCGAGATGGAGGGTGAGCTCGCCCGAAGCGGGATCGTAATCTGCCGCCGACGTAGCCGTCCATTCGTCCGAATCCGCGGCGGGGACGCCGTCCTCGGAATCGCCGAAAGCATACCAGAAGGTACTCTGCGCAAGTCCGGGGTTTTTCTCGGAGAATTTCAGAGTGAAAACGGGGAAAACGCCGTTGCTGGCGTCGTGCTCCGTGCCTGCCACATAGGAACCGGTATCGACGGTAAACGAAAGTTGCTCGTCGGTAAGCCCGCCTGCGGCGTACGCCGCGCCTGGCGCGAGCGCCGGTAGAACGAGCGCGGAAACGACGGCAAGAGCCGCTATAACAAGCAGAAACAAAGCCGATAATGCCGGTTTGCGTTCAGTAAGAAAGTCGGTACTTTTTGCCATTACACACCTCCCGATTGGCGGAAAAGGTCCTTCATCATAGTATCATACGCGCGCGAAAAGCGCAAGGCGGGACATAATTATTTACTTTTATAATACCGCACGCACGATTATAATATAAATAATTAAATAGTTTCACGTGCGGCGCGCGCCGCAGGAGAGCGGGCGCGGAACATAAAAAAGACCCCGCTTCACGCGGGGTCGGATAATGTTGTGCGGTGCGAACGCGGGGGTTATTCCTCTTCGTCCTCCTCCTCTTCCTCTTCGTCCTCGTCCTCTTCGTCGTCGTAGTCGTCGAGCTCGTCGGGATCGACGCTTTCGAAGTCGTCTTCCTCGATATAGTCGGGATATTCCTCCTCTTCGTCCCAGTTCTCTTCCTCGTCCTCTTCCTCGGCGATGTCGTCGATACTGCCTATGTCGCCGTCGAGCACGTCGTCGATGTCGATGTCTTCGTCGAGATCGGCGTCCCCGATGTCCTCCTCGGGCTCTTCGTCGTCGAATTCGTCGGTGAGTTTCTCCTTAGCTTTCTCCATTTCGGCAAGACACTGCTCGCAGTACTTCTCCCCTTCGTTGACGTAATTGGTCCTGCAACGGGGGCAAAGCCCTTCTTCTTCGTCTTCGTCGTCCGGGTCTACGTCCACAATCCCTTTCATTTCCGCTTCGCAGATGGAGCAGTATTCCTTGTCTATCGGAATGTAATTTATCTCGCAACGCGGGCATTTTTTGAATTTCGGCATATTCCTCTCCTTCGCCGTAAGCGGCGTTATAAAGTCGGCTATATTATATTGACTATGTCGCGGATTGTAAATCGTTTTGCCGTAAATTTTTTCTAATATTTTACGTAAGAGCGCGGCGGCACTCCGCCGTAAGAGGACAAACGTGCACTATTTTGCCCGATTGAGCGCGAAAAACCCGAAAAATCTAAGTTTTCTTCGACAAATAACCGCGCATAAAAAACGCCCCGCTTTATCGGCGAGGCGAAAGTCGGGTCGGATTTTACTCCCATCGTCACTCACATTGTACCGAAACAAGCTTGTAGACGAGGTCGTTCTCGACAATCTGAACCGGTATGCGTACCGAATAAAGTCCGGTGGAACCTTCTCCGAGCACCTTCAGTCCGTCTATTTTGGTATAGTCCGCGTACATGGAGGCGCCTACGGGAGAATCCGAGCGAGTGAACGACAGACGGGTGAAGGAAAGCGAATGTTTGGTTTCGGCTTCCTCCCCGCTAGATATGACCTCCACGGGATCCTGATAGTCGCCCTCGCCGAAAGTCGCCGCGGTTATTTTCTCTTTCGTCCCCGCCACGGGATCCACCACCGTAAATTCGGAGCTGTAAGCGCTCTCTATCGTATAACAACGCACTACGGTATACAGCAATTCGTTGTCGATGAAGCCCGACTTGACGCGGATCTTTTTCTCCTCGCCGTCGTTTAGCCTGTAACGGTAGTTCTTACCGTCGTAAGTGGCGGTCACGGTATAGTTTTCGCCGTCTTTACTTACTTTGCGGTAGCTCGCCGCCGGGGTGAACCCGTTGAGAATGCTCTCGGACTCCAGCCACACGTTGCCGTCCAGGTCGCTCGCCTTCATCGTCACCCGCGTTCCGCGCGCCGACGAAGAAGTTATATTGACTTTCGCGCCCGTGGCGTTGAGAGTCTGCTCGCCCGCAGAAAGGCGTTCGGTAACTATTATCAACGCCCCCACGGGAAGGTTGTCGGAATTGTATATCCCGTATTCGCAAACCTCTTTATTCGCCCAGACGGTGCCGGGTACGTCGACGTTACCGCCGCAGCTCGCCGCAAACAGCGCCGCGCTCACGACCAATACCGCCACTACCAATACTACCAATACCTTACGCATATAACGAACTCCGTTGTGTAATCGGGATAATTATATCCCATATAAGCGGCTTCCGTCAATCGTTATGGCGGCTAAACGATTAAATTCCCCTCGTTTCCGTCCTTTATGACGCGCATGACCTTGATCTGTTCGAGGGTGTAGGCGTCGCAATAGACGTAATAAACGTTGTCGCCGATACTGCCCGCGAACTCGTAAGCGGTAAGCTCGGTATTCCAGTCCGTGGGTATGACGGTAAGCCTTACCGACGAAGTTTCGAAACCCTCCGCAAGCTCAACGCCGTCCGACGGCTTCACCTCTCCGATAGCCTCCCTGGCGGTATGATTGTACAGGTAATTCGCGGCGGATATTCCCAGTATCTCCCCGTCGTCGAGCGCGACCTTGACTTTGACGAGGTCCGGATAATATATTATATCGTTCTCCGTATAAGCGCAGTTTATATATGCCGTATTGTCCTTTACGGATACCCAAACGGCTTGCATACCGTCATAGCCCGCTTCCGCGAGAGCCTGCGTCGCGGCGGCTGCCGCCGCCTCTTCGTCCATCGTGGCGGCGCCCGTTTCGCGATAATACGAATACTCCGCCAGCATTCCGCCCGTAACGGTTATCTGCACGTTCGCGCCGCAGGAAAGCGTGTACGAGTATGCCCGGAGCGAACCTTCGACCGTTCCCTGATATTCGAAGCCTTCGCCGTATTTAAGCGTCAGTCCGGCTTCCGCGGCTTCTTTGGATATCTCGGGTTTACCCGCAAGGAATTTGGCTTCTCTGTCGCGCAGTCCGTCCGAGAACGGTCCGTCGTAGATCATTTCGGGATATTCGACGTTGCCCTCGGTGAAAAGGTCGTATACCTCTCCGAGCGCGGTCACTTCGGCGCCCAGCGCCGCGTAAAGATTGCCGCCTTCGGCGACTTTGTCGCCCGCTTTAAGGAAGGCTTCTTCGAGTTCCAGGGTTATTGCTTTGAGCTCGTCGAGCTTCTCCTTTTCTTCCGCGGTCATCGCTTCCGCGGGAAGCTTCGAGGCGAGATAATAGGCGTAATCCCCCAGCTGATTTACGAATTTCATCGCCGCTTCTATCTCGTCGTTTTTGCCCGCGAGCATCGCAAGACTCGTCGCCATTACTTTCGAATCGGTGTATATGCCGTTAAGAAGTTCCTTGCGCATCGTATCCGAACTAGCCGCGTCGAGCTTGGCAAGCTTGTTGTCCATGTCGCCCAGATTGTCCACGCAGGAATAGTAAGCCGCGTCGTACAACGCCCCTATCTCGCGCGAATATTTCTGTTCGCGGTAGACGAATATACCGAGCGTCACCGCGAGCGCCGCGACGAGCAGTACGGCTACGCATATAGTTATCGTTTTATAAACTTTAGCATTCATCCGGCACCTCCTCTACGCGCAGAAAACGTGTTGCCCTATCGTCAGATGAATGGGTTTCTGCTTGATCCAGCTGTTCGTGGCGGTCGCGGGATTGTAATAATAAAGGCAACCGTAAGTGGGATCCCAGCCGTTCATCGCGTCGTTCGCGGCGTTGATGGCGGTCTGATTGGGCGTAAGATTTATCTGCCCGTCGTTCACCACCGAGAATGCCCACGGCTGATAAATAACGCCCGATATCGTATTCGGGAAGCTGGAGCTTTTGACGCGGTTCAATACGACCGCAGCCACGGCTACCTGCCCGACGTAAGGCTCCCCGCGCGCTTCCGCATACACGAGCCGAGCAAGCAGGTAAGCGTCGGAAGAGCTGTAACCGCCCGCCCCCGACGAAGAAGACGACGCGAGCGAAATACCTATCGCCGCGGCGGTCTTTTCGCCCACTATGCCGTCCACCTGAAGCCCGTTCACGCGCTGGAAATACTTAACGGCGGCTACAGTGAGCGAACCGTAAATACCGTCCACCGAGCCGGTATAATATCCCCAGCTCTTGAGCCGCGTCTGCACGGTGCGCACGACCGAGCCCGTGGAACCCTGCTTGAGTACCGCCGCTTCCGCGCTTTCCGAGCTCTCGAAGCCGTTGAACGCAAATATGATCGCCGCCACTATGGCGACAAGCAATACGGGCACTACCGTAAAACGTAAAATTTTTTCTGTTTTTTCGGACATAATCACCTCTCTCGATAATGGTTGATTATTGTCCTTACAAACGGTTTTTACACTTGCTTTTCGCGCAAAAAAAAGAATCCCCCTTGCGGGGGAAAATAAATCGCTTACGGATATTCGTTCGAATTTCGCTTTTCGAAGTCGCCTGTTTCTTCGACTCTTCGGCGTTTAAGTTATTCGCTCTTACGGAATTCGAGGGAATCGTCGGTCATTTTGTCGATGACGGCGAGAGAAACGACCTTGAGGCCTTCTGCGCGGAGGGTGTCGCCGCCGCCCTGGAAGCCTTTTTCTATCGCTATACCCGCGCCCGCGACGGTAGCACCCGCCTGATGCGCTATGTCGATGAGCCCGCGGAGCGCGCAGCCGTTGGCGAGGAAGTCGTCCACTATGAGCAATACGTCCGACTTGTCGATATAATCCTTGCTCACCATCACGTCGTAATCCTTATTGTTTGTGTAGGAGTGCACGGGTGCGGTGTAGATATCGTCGGAAAGATTGATAGTCTTGCGCTTCTTCGCGAATACCATCGGCACGCCGAAGCACTGCGCCGTCATGATCGCTATGGCTATCCCCGACGACTCTATGGTAAGTATTTTCGTTATCTTGTCGTTACGGAAATTCTTATACAGCTCCTCGCCCAAAGCCTTGACGAGATCGACGTCGATACGGTGATTGAGGAAACCGTCCACTTTAAGGACGTTGCCGGGGCGGACTTCGCCGTATTTCTTGATCATGTCTTCGAGTAATTTCATCTGAACACCTCATCGTTCGTATGATACGGAAAAACTTTTTCCGGATAAGACCGATTATACTTTATCGGGGCGCGGATAGTCAATAGCGAATTGACAATTACGCCGAAAATGCTATAATTTAGAAAAGCTTACGGAGAACAGAATATGCCGATAGCCCTTGTGCTCAACGCACCCGAACTCGATACGGAAGTAAAAGAAGACGCGATAATCGCCGCCGACGGCGGATACCGCCACGTGGAAGGCAAAAACGTTATTGCCGTAATCGGGGACTTGGATACGTTGAAACGGATACCCGAAAACGTAAAACTTATAAGATACCCCGTCGAGAAAAACGCGACCGACGGAGAGCTTGCGATAGAATACGCGGCGGCTGAAGGGGTGACGGAGCTCAATATTTACGGCGGGCTCGGCGGCAAGCCGGAGCACGTGGCGGGCAATCTCAATCTCCTTGCGTTCGCCTTCGGAAAAGGTATCCGCGCAAAGCTCGTCACCCGTGACTATACCGTATATTACGCTACGGGAACGTTCCGCGTCCGCGCGGGCGAAGGAGCCGTAGTGTCGGTATTCGCCCACGGCGGAGAAGCTCTCGTCGACCGCTCCGAAGGGCTCTATTACCCTCTCGAAGATCTTACGCTGACGCCCTCGTCCTCCCGCGGTATCTCCAACGTAGCCACGGCGGACGAGATCGCGTTCGAGGTGAAACGGGGAGCCGTGCTCGTATTCGTACGGCGCGCGTAAAAAGCCCCGAAAAATCTGTCGCGGACGAGAAACGCGCCCCGTAATCCGATCGAATCATGCGGCGAAGCCGTAAGAGAGCCGCGCTCAAAGCGCGGCTCCTTTTTTACGATTTTCCGTTGTATTTACCATTTCCTTAACCGCGCCGGCGGTTACGGAGTCGGGAGCTGTTTTCAACCCTCTCCGCCCGTTTCGGGCGCGCTTTCTTCCGCGGCGCCCTCTCCGCCTAAAGCTTCCGCGGCGAGCTTCGCCGCTCTTCTCGCGCTCAGTTCTTCGAGTATGCGCTTATGCTCGTCGTCGTCCAGGCAATACTTCCAGGTAGGTATCACCGCGAGCAGACAGCCTACCGCGGGCGGCAGCGACACTATCACGAAAAGCACCCGCATATAGGGAGCGAATTCGGCGATGGTGCGCGGCTCCAGTCCCGCCGAGATGTAGTTGTTGACCTTCTCGACCGCCGCGTCCGAGAAGCCGTATATCGTATAGAATATACCGCTCATTATCGTGGCGATACCGGAGGTGAGCTTCGCGATGAACGTTTGTCCGGAGAAGAATACGCCGTCGGGACGGATTCCGCTCTTATACTCCTCGTAGTCCACGCAGTCCGCTATCATGAAGGACTGCAAGACCGTAGTCACGCCCATCGACGCGCCCGCCACCGCGAACACGAAGAAGAATATGACTATCCAGTACCAGTTGACCAGTCCCGTCGGATCGGAAACGTACGCGAGGTACAGAAGCACGAAGGGGATTATGCCCAGAAGGCTCGAGTAGTTGTAGAGGTTCTTTTTGCTGAACTTGGTAAGAAGTTTCGGACAAAGCGCCATGGCGACGAACTGTCCGAGGAACATGCCTCCTCCGAGAAGCGCCATATACACGAGCGCCAGCACCGGACTCTTGCTCGCGAAATAATAGGTGATGAGCGGCATCGCGGAGATCTGCAGAAGCATTTTGGGGCTCGAAAGAATTCCCGAAAGCAAGATCTGACGGAACGGTTTGTTGTTCCACATCAGCTTGAAGTTCTCCTTGAGGCTGTTGGACTTCTCCGAAGCGGGCACGCGCTCCTTGATGTTGGGACCGACGAGCTGGAAAAGCGCGCATCCCACTATACCGAATATGACCGCGGCGATAAGGAAGCCCCAGCGTTCGCCCTGACGGGTGGCTTCGGCAAGCGTTTCGTCCACTATGAGATATTGCGTGAGCGAATCGTACGGGAGCCCCGCCTCGAGTCCTGCGGCAAACGCTTCGGTATTGGCGGCGGCGGTGGCTTTGATAGCCTCCCAGGCTTCTACCGTACCCGCGAGGTTTACCCCTATTTTCTCGGTTATCGCCCCGCCTATGGCAAGCGCGAAAGGCTGTATCGCAAGAAGGGTGACGCCCGCTCCGATACCGCCGAAAATACGGGCGAGCGAAAGGAGCTTGTTGCGGTCCTTCTCGTCCTCAGTCATCAGCGCGGTCACGCCCCACAGCGGAATGTCGCCCACCGTGTAGGTCATTCCCCACAGAATATAGGTGAACGCCGCCCAGGCGATTATCAGCACGTTGAGCGCCGTCTGCCCGTCTCTGTAAAATCCGAAATTCACGAAACACAGCGTCGTGATTATGAATATCGGAAGCGGCACGTAGATGAGATAAGGTCTGCACTTACCCCACTTACTGCGAGTCTTGTCGACGATGGTGCCCATCATCGGATCGTTCATGGCGTCCCACACCCTCGCCACCGCCATAATGACGGTAACCGCCATTGCGGGTATCAACAGAGTGAACTGCAGATAATACGCGAGCGCGGAGCCCACTATGTTGTAGATGATGTTCTGCCCTACCATTCCCAAAAGATACATATTGCGTTCTTTCGGGGTATACGTGTTAACTTTGCGTCCCGCTTCGGGTACCGCTACGGCTGTCGCGTTATCCATAAATTCACCTCTCGATATTTGGCTGTTTTAATTATAACTTACGCACACGCGCCCGTCAATAGCGAATATCTTTTCTCTTGTATATAAAAAATACCCGTATCGCTTTATCCGAAATAATGCGATACGGGTATCGTATTTGTCGGGCGCGGTTGCCCAAACATAATGTTTATGACGTCTATTCGCCGAGCGCGTTGATAAGGTTCATCGCCTGCGTGGCGGCGCAGGCGCCGTCCGCCACAGCCGTGGTAAGCTGTCTTACCTCCTTGGTGCGGCAGTCGCCCGCGGCGTACAGTCCTTCGGTGCGCGTTTTCGTATCCTCATTGGCGATTATAAATCCCTGCTTGTCGAGATCGACAAGGTTCGCGAATGCGGCGTTGTCCGGAACCTGCCCTATCGCCACGAAAAGCGCGGGAGTTATGAGCGTGAAGCGTTTTTCACCCTTCGTTTCCTTGAAAACGACGCCTTCGAATTCCTTGTCGCCCGCAAAGTCCACGGCTATATAGTCGGGGATTATCTCCACGTTATCACGCGCGCGGAGCGCTTTTTCGAGCGCGGGCTCGCCGAAGAAGCGGTTGAACATAGTGACCACCGTCACTTTGGAGCAGATGTCGGAGAGCATCAGCGCGTACTGGAGCGCGGTATTGCCGTCGCCCACGAGCGCCACGTCTTTACCCGCGTACAGCGCGCCGTCGCAAAGGGCGCAGTAATAAACGCCGTTGCCGAGGAAGTCCTTTTCCTTTTCTATACCGAGATGACGGTGTTTCACGCCCGCGGCTATCACCACGGCGAGCGAAGTATAACTGCGATAATCGGTGGTAACGGTGAAAACTTCTCCCTCTTTCGATACCGAGCTGACCGTTTCGAGTTCGAAATCGGCGCCGAGATCCGAAACCTGAGTGAAAAGATTTTCCGCAAACTCCGCGCCCGCGATCTCCTTGATCGACGGGAAATTCTGCACCTTGGGCGAAAACGCTATCTGCCCGCCGAAGGTTTCCTTCTCCAGAACGAGCACCTTCTTGCCGCCGCGAAGCGCGTACAGCGCCGCCGTCATTCCCGCGGCGCCGGCGCCGATAACTATTACGTCATAGTCGCGTTCGATCATCTCTCACCTCATTCGAAAGCCCGCTTTCGCGCGGGCTTTTCATCGTTACTTTCCGCGTATGCGGAGCTTATTATTGATGTTCCTCGATATACTTCTTGATGTTGGAAGCGTTCTCGTACCTTACGCCGTCGGGCGCGATAAGCGTGGGCGCCTGCTTGATGCCGTTGGCGATAAAGAGCTCCTTATTTTCCTCGGCGACCACTACGGTGTAGGGAAGCTTCGCCTTGTCGAGCATCATCTTCACCATCTTGCAGTTGGGGCAGGTGGAAGTAGTGTACAGCACCGCTTCGCCAGTTCCGAGCGTATAAGGCGTTTCGTCGCAGGCGCAGAAGGTGTGCATGTGCGGAGTATTGTATTTCGCGACGTCGTACACTTTGCGCTCCTTGAATTCCTGGGTCTTTCCGTCGTTCCAGTTCTGTACGGGACGATAGTAACCGGTGATACGCGAATATACTTCGGTCTTCTTGCCGCAGGTCGGGCACTCGTAAACTTCTCCGGAAATATAGCCGTGATCCTTACATACAGAATAGGTAGGGCTCAGAGTATAGTACGGCAGACGGTAGTTCTCCGCTATCTTGCGTACAAGGTTCTGCGCCGCTTTCCAGCCGGGCAGCCTTTCGCCCAGGAAGGCGTGGAATACCGTTCCCGAAGTGTACAGCGTCTGCAGCTCGTCCTGAATGTCGAGCGCGGTATATACGTCCTCGGTATATCCCACCGGCAGGTGCGAGCTGTTGGTATAATACGGGGTCTCTCCCTTCTTCGAAGCGGTTATGATGTCGGGGTACTGCGCAACGTCGTGCTTCGCGAGGCGGTAGCTCGTCGATTCGGCGGGAGTGGCTTCGAGGTTATAGAGGTCGCCGTACATCACCTGATAGTCGCTCAGGCGCTCTCTCATATGGTTAAGAACGTCCTTGCAGAACTGTTGCGCCTTGGGATCGGTAAGATCTTTGCGCACCCAGTTGGCGTTCAGGCAGGCTTCGTTCATTCCCACGAGCCCTATCGTCGAGAAATGGTTGTCGAGCGTGGCAAGATAACGCTTGGTGTACGGGAACAGACCGTTGTCGAGGAGCTTGGTGATTATTTCGCGCTTGACGTGCAGCGAACGCGCCGAAATATCCATCATTTTGTCCAGTCTTGCGTAGAAATCCCTTTCGTCCTTGGCAAGATAGCCTATGCGCGGCATATTGATGGTCACTACGCCTATGCTTCCCGTCGATTCGCCCGAACCGAAGAAGCCGCCCGACTTTTTACGCAGTTCGCGAAGGTCGAGCCTCAGACGGCAGCACATGCTCCTTATGTCGCTCGGCTTCATGTCGGAATTGATGTAGTTGGAGAAATACGGCGTGCCGTACTTCGCGGTCATTTCGAAAAGGAGTTTGTTGTTCTCGGTTTCGGACCAGTCGAATTCCTTGGTTATAGAATAGGTCGGGATAGGATACTGGAAGCCTCTGCCGTTGGCGTCGCCCTCGATCATCGTTTCGATGAAGGCTTTGTTGATCATATCCATTTCCTTCTTGCAGTCCTTGTATTTGAAGTCCTGCTCCACGCCGCCCACTATCGCGTTGAGCTCGGCAAGGTCGTCCGGGACCGTCCAGTCGAGAGTAATGTTGCTGAACGGAGCCTGCGTGCCCCAGCGGCTCGGGATATTCACGCCGTATACGAAGCTCTGTATCGCCTTCTTGACTTCGTAATAGCTCAATTTGTCGGCTTTTACGAAGGGAGCGAGATAGGTGTCGAAGGAGCTGAACGCCTGCGCGCCCGCCCATTCGTTCTGCATAATACCGAGGAAGTTGACCATCTGGTTGCAGAGAGTGGCAAGGTGCTTGGCGGGAGAGGAGGTTATCTTGCCCGGCACGCCGCCCAGACCCTCCTTGATGAGCTGACGGAGCGACCAGCCCGCGCAGTAACCGGTAAGCATCGAAAGATCGTGCAGATGTATGTCCGCCCTGCGGTGCGCGTTCGCTATCTCCTCGTCGTAAACCTCGCTGAGCCAGTAGTTGGCGGTTATCGCGCCGGAGTTGGAGAGGATAAGTCCGCCCACCGAATAAGTGACGGTGCTGTTCTCCTTCACGCGCCAGTCGTTTACCTTGAGGTAGTTGTCTATGATCTGCTTATAGTCGAGGAGCGTGCCTTTGACGTTACGCGCTTTCTCGCGCTGCTTTCTGTAAAGAATGTACGCCTTCGCGACGTCGGCGTAGCCCGCCTGTATGAGCACCGTTTCCACGCTGTCCTGAATGTCCTCGACGGTTATTTTCGCGTCTTTTATTTTGGGGCTGAAGTCCGCGGTCACGCGAAGCGCGAGAAGCTCGAGCGTGCTTCTGTTATACAGCTTGTCGAGGGAATCGAACGCCTTGGAAATGGCGTTGATTATTTTGTTGACGTCGAACTCGACGACCTTGTTTTCTCTGTTCACTACCTGATACATGGGTATCCTCCGATCAAAAAAATTCCGTACGCAGTTATTGTATTACAGCGTGCGGAAGATGTCAACACCTTTTTACAATATATTGTGGTCGATTCTTGCTAAATATTACCGCCGAACACAATATATTGTAGCCGGATAAATGTATAAAATCCTATCGAATATTAACCTCGTCGACATACGCCGAGAGTATTTCCGAGTATTTACTCATTTCGGCGTCGGCAGGCGCGGTAAGCCCCGCCATAAGGGTGCCGCCCTCGTCGCGAAACTTCTGTAAATAGCACCGTTTGGCGCCTTTGAGGCGCTTTCCTATCTCGTGGAAATCGTTTTCGTCGTGAAACTCTTTGACGACGGTTGTGCGGAATTCGTAATCTACGCCCGAATTCATTATCAAATCGATACTGCGGTTTATGCGTGAAATATCCAGTCCGGGAAGCCCCGCGGTGAGGGCATATTTAGGGGCTGAATTTTTTACGTCCATGGCGACGTAGTCGAGGCACTTCCTCTTGAACATATCCTCGAGCACGTCGGGCATGTAGCCGTTGGTGTCCACCTTGACCGCGTAACCCAGATATTTGCAGGCTTCCGCAAATTCCGCTATCCCCTTTTGGATAAGCGGCTCGCCGCCCGTTATGCACACGCCGTCCAAGCGCCCCTTGCGCTCCTTGAGGAAAGCGAAAAACTCCTCGTCGGAAACGTATTCGCCGCCGCCCTCGACGAGAACGGCGTTCTGACAGAAGGGACAGCGGAAATTGCATCCGCCCGTATAAACAATGCAGGCTACCTTATCGGGAAAATCGAGCAGAGTAAGTTTTCTTAAACCTTTGATGACCATAAGAATATAATATACCTTAAACAAGTTCAAATCAAGTCAAAGCGCGTACCGAACGAAAAAAGGCGCGCCCCGCAACAAGGGGCGCGTGAGAGGAGCGCGTTCGGTATATACCTTATAATAAAACGCGCGCGCTCGTCGGTTCACCACTCCTTGTTGCGGTCGTGCTTTACGTCGTCGTAATATTCGAAATACCTGCGCTTGGCTTCCGCGGCGGCAATAGCCGCCATGCGCTTACGCCGCGCTTCGCGTGCGGCGCGTTCTTTCGCCTCCGTATCTTCCGACTGCGTGCGGCTTTCGCCGCCGCTTTCTTCGGGACTAACCGTATCCTTTACTTTTTCCATAACTTAATACGCCTTATTGCGGAATACGTAGAAGCAACCGAGCAGCAGCATAGCTATCGCAAACGCCGCGGCTATGATTATCACCGCGAGCAGCGTTTCGCGCTCCGCGATGAACGCCACCGCTTCCACGTCTTTTGCCGCTATTTCTATATAACCGTCCTTGACATCCACCGTTTCGATATTCGCTTCGCCGCTGCGGATTATCACGCATTCCACGGTAGCGGAATTTGCGTATTCTTCGGGCACCTTGATACGTACGACGAGGTCTTCGCCTGCGGCGTTATTCCTGATATATTCGCCGAGCGTGACCGTGCCGCCTGCGGTGCTCACGTTGAGCACGTATCCGTCCACTATCGTGTATTCTCCGGATATCATTTCGGCTATAGTCGAATTCTCCCTGCCCTGCTCGCGGATAATTTCGAAAGAGTCGTCGGGATAGAAGCCTGTTTCGGTACTGACGGATATTTCCGCGCCGTCCGCTTCGTGCTTGATCTCCGGAGCGAGTATATTGAATATCACCGTCACGGCTAGCGGCTCTCTGTACGTGTCGTCCGCGGAAGCGGATATCGTCACGACGTAGTGACCGGGCGCTACGAAGTTGTTGGCTGCGTATTCGCCGTTGACGTAGAACACGAGCGGCGCCGTGCTGTCGATACTTACGTCGAGCGCGAAAGGTTTGCCCGTATAGAGGAAATCTTCGGGCGTCACCGCGGTGATTATCGCGCGCACCGCGTAAATAAGGGTACCCATCTCGAAAGTCACGTCGTAATTCGGATTGGTATATTCCGCGACGAGCTCGTATCTGTCGGTCGCGAGTAATTCGCCCTGCGATATCGTTATGCCGAGATTATCTCCTTGCACCGGCGCTCCCGCTGTGATATCGTAAGCGTTCTGATCGATGCTTTCTTCCTTGAGCAATCTCTGATCGCGGAGCTTAACGGTAATTTCGCGGCGCGTTACCGTATAGCTTGCGGTAACGACGTTCTCCGTCGTTCCCTCGAAGGCCGCCGCGTAATTGCCGCCTATAAGCGTGAATATCACGGCGTTCTCGTACAATCCCGCGTCCTTGATGCTCACGCCTTCGGCGAAACTTACGCTCACCGCGCCCGAAGCGGCTATGTCGGCGTGTATCGGGGCGAGCGAGCCGCTCACGACGGTAAGAGCTTCGTCGGCGTTCACTTCCTTTTCGTTACCGTCGTAAACCGACTCGAATACGCCCGTCACCGCGAAAACTATCTCGCGCGGCGTTATCGTAAGCTTACCTTCGGAAATTATCGTGACGGAATAGTTACGATCGTAACCGGTAAGCGTAAGCGCGTACTTGCCCGCGTCTTCGCCCGAATCGCGCGCGACGGCCGCGTTGAGCGCCCACATCGCAAGCACCTTATC
>JADINF010000051.1 GCA_017694145.1 Candidatus Stercoripulliclostridium pullicola | reverse complement strand
CCGTTATGTTCGAAGCGGATAAAGAACGTTACGATCTGTACGACAAGAGGGCGCGCTCTCTCGTGGAAGACGTCAAAAGTTTCCGCTACGAGGATACCGGCTTCATGCTCGAGTCCGTAGGTCTCAACGGCGAATATTACGGAGACGTTTCCTCCGCCCGCGTGGTCAACCCCGGTCATTCGATAGAGTTGAGCTGGTTCCTTATGGACGAAGCGGAACGCGAAGGCGACGACGAACTTTTCGCTTACGCGGAGCGTATATTCAATACGGCGATAGATTTCGGCTGGGACTCGAAATACGGCGGAATACTGTATTTCCGCGATCTGGAGGGCAAGCCCGTCGAGGCCTACGAACACGATATGAAGCTCTGGTGGCCGCATAACGAAGCAGTCATCGCTTCTCTTAAGCTTTATAAAAAGACGGGGAATCCCAAATACTGGGAATACTTCGAGCGTGTCGCCGACTATGCTTTCAAACATTTTTCCGATTTCAAATACGGCGAATGGTACGGGTATCTCAGAAGGGACGGCAAACCCACGGAACCTCCCTGCAAAGGGCATACGTACAAAGGACCTTTCCACGTTCTCAGAATGCTTACTCAGGGTATCGGGATATTGACGGAATTATCCGCCGAAAATGCGTAAAAGGCGGGAATCAAATTATCATCATCGGAGGTGAATGAAATGAAAAAGAAGATATTATTGGCAGTATGCGCGTTGCTTACCGCAGTGATCATAACGGGAGCGCTTTGCGGCTGCAACGCCACGCCTAAAAGAGTGGCGGGCGCGGGCAATGCGGACGTATATCCCACCGTCGCTACTACCGTAACCGAGCTTGACGGCGCGAATATAGTCAGCTTAGACCGCGAACTCGCCGTGGTCACGAAGCAGGACGGAAATACCGGTTCGACGCTTACCGGGGTGTACAGCTTCGAAGCCTGCAAATTCGTAGTGCCGTTAGACGCGCAGAGCGCGAATTTCGACGTTGACGCTTACGGTAACGTTTTCAGCGTTACGGACGCCGATACAGGTAAAATTACCTATTACGACAGAAAGGGCAACGTGCTTGCGCAGAACGTATCCGCCGGTACGGCTTTCAATGCGGGCGTTAATTGCGTGGAGATAGGCGACAATATCTATAACGTTGCGGACGGCGAATTGAAAGGTCAGGTAGTCAAAGGTTTCGGCTACGACGCGGACATACTTCACGCTTCCGAAGAGAGCGAGAATTATTACTATTATTTCGCAGGGCAGAACGTAGTTAAAGTTTTCTCCAAGGAAACCTGCAGTCTGGTAGCCGTCGTAGACGCCGAAGCCAACGCTTACGATTCCACGACTTATGCCGATATGTTCGTGCTTTGCGGCGACAAGATAGTTTTGCAGTATTGCGACAGACTCCCGGATGACGCCACGAGGTACGACATGGCGGTCGCCAATACCAAGTACGACATACGCCATTATCTCTACGACGTCGCAAAAGACAAGCTCAGAGAAGTCAAGAAATTCAATTATTATATCGAAGACGCGGTAAGACCGGGACTTAGGGCAGAAGACTCTTCCGTCTACGGCGAGGACATAGCGAACGTTCTCGAAGTGTACAAAATAGACGATAAGAAGCAGAAATCGAGCGTAAGCTATATTTCCGTGAACGATAACCTCAAAGTAAAATACGACTTCGACGACATTACCGAAGGCGCGTTCGGCGCCGTCGAATTTGGCGAAGGATATGTCGTATATTCCGAAGGCGAGAGCTATGTTTACAGCAAGAACAATAAATTCGTGGCATATCTCGGCGACGCTACGGTAAACGGTAAATACGCGGTAGTTGGCGGCAGTATATACGTGCTCGAAGGTAAAGAGATGGTGCGTAAAGCTTCTTACGACGCGAATACATACCGGATACTTTCTCTTGCGGGAGATCACGTGCTGTTGCAGGCGATAGCGGACGGCAAATATTACGGCTGCGCCGTAGGCGCGGCGCCCGAGGCGTTCAGCGGCACGGTAAGCTATATCGCCGACAGCCGCATATACGCCGTGACCGACGGAACGGGAGCAATCGCGATATATTCCGTTACCGGCACACAGTTACTGAACGGCTTGAGCGCGTTCGACGTGCAGGCGACGTATGTGGGAGCCGACGGCAAAGTCACCACGCTTGCTCTTATCAACGGAAGTCAGTATATAGTTATCAGATAATGCGCTCGGGGCGGCGGCAAGCCGCCCCGTAACTTACTCGGAAACTTATTGCATTAGGTAACGGAGCTTTATTATGGAATATGTCAGAAAGGGCGGCGTCATAGCGCTGCGGCTCGTAAAAGGGGAAGAAATAGTTGCTTCGCTTACGACCGTAGCCGCGCGTGAAAGTGTTTCCGCGGCGTGCGTGAGCGGTATAGGCGCCGTCGGTCGCGCTACTATAGGAGTGTTGCGCACCTCGGATAAGCGGTACGTGAAACGCGAGCTCGAAGAGGATATGGAGATAGCCTCGCTTACGGGGAATATTTCCGTAGGAGCGGACGGGAAACCGTATCTTCATCTGCACGTCGTTCTCGGCGGTATAGAAAACGTATACGCAGGACATCTGAACGAAGCGTACGTCAGCGCCACCGCGGAGATATTCATAACCTTGTTCGAGGCGGGAATAGGTAGATTTTACGACGACGAAACCGGACTCAATCTTATGAAATTCGAAGACTGAAATGAAAGCGCTTATATTGCTCGGGAACCGCATGAACGACGACGGCAGTCTGAGCGAGCCGACGCGTAAGAGGCTCGCGCTTGCCGAGGAGCGTTATCTAAGAGGCGACATTGACCTTATAATAGTTTCGGGAGGACCCGCCAATCCCGCGGCAGGGATAACCGAAGCGCGCGCGATGAAAAAGGCTCTTACGGCGCGCGGCATACCCGCCTACGCCGTAGCGGAAGAGGACGACTCGCTTACCACAGTGCAGAATGCGAAATACTCGGTGCCTCTCGCTCGCGCAAAGGGCGCGGAAGAGATCGTGCTTTGTTCCTCGCGCGAGCACATAGAAAGACCGTATCTCAATCCCGTGCGCCTTTTCAGGCGCGCCATGCGTAAGGCGGGTTACGCCAAAAGCGCGCTCGAAGTCTTTACCGACGAGCGATAGCGAAATATGAATGCAGACGAATAAAAGCCGCCCTTGAGGCGGCTTCGTTGTTTAACACGGTAAATGTTTATCAGACTTTACCGGAAAAATCGAAATTCGTAGTAATGTAATCCACTCCGTAACGCATATAGTGGCGGGCGACGGCGCGCGAATTCACCGTCCAGAGATTGACCTCGTGACCGATTTTATGCGCCTTGCGTATGAGCGCGCCGCTACAGAACGTGAACATCAGATCTATGTCGTAGCCTTTCGCAAGATAGGCTCTTCCCGACGTGGGATATTTGCCGAGCACCTGAAGACGTATCCTTCTGTTCATGGCTCTCAGCCTTGCTATGTTGACGAAATGGAAACTTATGAATATAGCGTTGTCGATACCCACCGTAGAATCGACTATATCGACTAGCTCTTTGAGCTTTGCTTTGGATGGCTTGCATTTGAGCTCTATAACTGGCACTTTGTTCCCGTCGCGGCAGATCTCCAGATATGTTATCATCGGGCAGATATAACTCTCCGTCGCATTCTTCACGCTACCCATCTTATTCAGATTCATCGGGAGAGTAAGGGCTTCCTTAAGCGTGATTTCGGATATCGAAACCGACTCGTCCGCGAAAGGGTTGTTGTCGTGGCAGCATACCCATTCGTTGTCCGAGGTGAACCATACGTCCGTTTCTATGCCGTAAAAAAAGGGACTTGCCGCCGCCGCGCGGAAGGCTTTTTCGCTGTTCTGATAATATACCGAGCTCAATCCTCTGTGTGCTATAAATCTGGTCATAATGCCTTGACTTCTCCGTAGTGCTTCTTATATAATATATTACTAAATCAGACTAAAGTCAACAGTAAATTCGAATAGAGCGAGGATAGATCCTAATAAGGATCGGCAACATATATTTTATGAAATTGTACGGTGATTACCATACGCACACTTTATATTCCGACGGGGTGGGTTCCATCGAAGCCAACCTTAACGCCGCGCGTAAAAAAGGTTTGTCCGCAATCGCCATATCCGATCACGGATTCAACAACCCGAGTCCTTTCGCGCTCCGTTACGCTACCGCCGTGATGCAGTCTAGAAGGCTGGAGATACTGCGCGAAGATTATAAGGACCTCAAGATTTACCACGCCATAGAAGCGGATATAATCAGTACGGAAGGCGACATAGACATGCGCCCCGAGCAATTCGAGCTTTTCGATTTCATACTGGCGGGATTTCACCGTTTCGCGCGGCCTTGGTCGCTCAAAGATTTTTTCAAACTCTACATTCCCGCATACATAAGCGACGTTATCAGACCTTCGGGCGACGTCATTCGCAGGAATACCCGCGCTTTTTGTCAGATGATAAAGCGTTATCCGGTAGGCATTCTCGCGCATATCGACGATATGTGCATAGTCAACGCGCGCGAGGTAGCCAAGTGTTGCGCCGATTACGGCACGCTTCTCGAACTCAACGCAAAGCATATAGATCTCACTTATCGCTCCTTCGATCAGATACTGTCCACCGACGTGAAGCTGATAGCCAACACCGACGCGCATTATCCGCAGAGAATAGGATGTTTCGAGCACGTTATAGAATATCTTCTTCCTTATCCCGAAATATGGGAAAGAGTGGTAAACGCTCATACGGAGGAAATAAAATTCAGGAAGTATGAATACTAATTCAGATATGGAGAAGAGATCGGGCGCCGCAGCGGCGGTCAACACCTCGGATAAGATGGGCAATATGTCCATTCCCAAACTGCTTTTCGGGATGTCGCTTCCGGCGATGTTCTCCATGCTCGTGCAGGCATTGTACAACATAGTCGACAGCATATTCGTGGCGAGGATAAGTCAGGACGCGCTCACCGCGCTTACGCTTGCTTTCCCCATGCAGATGGTCGTCACGGCTTTTGCGATAGGAACGGGCGTCGGCGTCAATTCGCTCGTCGCGCGTAAGCTCGGAGAGGGGGATAAGGAAACGGCGAGCCGGGTAGCGCAATTAGGACTTATGCTCGCGCTTATTATCGCGGCGCTTTTCGCGGGGATAGGGTACGTCACCGCCAAATATTATATAGGGCTTTTCACTTCCGATCCCGCGATATACGAGATGGGTTTCAGATACCTTGCGATAGTGATGACCTTTTCTTTCGGGCAGTGCATAGAGGTCATACTTAATAAGACGCTCCAGGCTACCGGCAACATGCTCACGCCTATGATCTCGATGCTTTGCGGTACCGCCACCAACATAATCCTCGATCCCATACTTATTTTCGGTTACCTCGGCGCTCCCGCAATGGGTATACGCGGCGCGGCGATAGCCACCGTTATAGGGCAGATAGTGGCACTTTCGGTTACGCTCATGGTGCTTATTTTCCGCAAGCAGGAGATACGCATTTTCTTCGCCAAAGGGTTCAGACCTACCAAAGAGGATTTCATCGGTATAATGAAAGTAGGCGTTCCGTCGATAATTTTGAACGCGATAGGTTCGATCACCACCACCGTAATGAACGCGATACTGATAGCTTATTCCAATACCGCGGTTGCGGTATACGGCGCGTTCTATAAATTGCAGTCCTTCGCGTTTATGCCGATATTCGGACTCAATCAGGGCTCCATGCCGATCATGGGATACAATTACGGCGCGCATAACCGCAAGAGGTTTGTCGCCACCTTCAAGCTCGCGCTCGTCGTGGCTGTGGCGATCATGTGCTTAGCGACGGCGCTCTTTATGGCTATTCCCGATCTTTTCCTGATGCTTTTCAACGCCGACGCCAATATGACGTCGATAGGAGAAAGGGCGTTCAGAATGCTCGCGCTCGGTTTCGTGCCGGCGGCGTTCTCCGTCATCTACACGGCTATGTTTACCTCGGTGGGCTACGGCATGCGCTCGATGCTGCTTATGCTTTTAAGGCAGCTCATACTCTGCGTACCGTTCATATATCTGCTCGGTAAGCTTTTCGGTCTGGATTACCTGTGGCTAGGCTACGGTACTGCGGAACTTATCTCCGCTATAGCTTTCACGCCCGTCGCGATATATACCTACCGCAAGATATTCCCCGGAGCCAAAATGAGGGAGCTGTTCGGAAGGTTGAAAGGATCGCTCGAAGAAGCGGAAGACGCCCGGTACGTACCGGAAGCGGAGGCGGGAGCGGACGACGGGAGCGTAACCGTGAGCGGATACGCCGACGCGGAATCCGAAGAAAAGGATTAAGTTATTCGCCGTTTTTCCTGAAATAAAAAGCGTCCGTTCGGACGCTTTTATTTTGCATAACGTATTTAGCGGGAAGTATATCTGTCCGCGATGGCGGCGGCGGTTCTCACGCAAGTCACGCAGGATACGCGCTTTACGTAATATTCGGGAGTGCGCTCGGAAGGAACGGACGAGGTTTCCGCGGCGGTTTTGAGTATTTCGCGGCAAACGTAGCTTCCGAGTTCCGCCTTGAATTCCTCCATGGCTTCGCGGGAGAGAGCGTATATTTCGCGTTTCTGAAGTTCGGGGTGGGCGTAGCCTATGATCATCAGCATGCCGCTCACCGCTCCGCACACTTCGCGGGAGCGCGCGAAGCCCGCGCCGAAAGGCGCGGATATGGCTTTTAACGTGTTTTCGTCGAGTCCCACTTTAGGCGCGAGCGCCATAGATACCGCCTGTGCGCAGGAAAGCCCCGAGCGGAACAGTTCCTCGGCTTTATCCGCATATCCCATAAGTCATCCTCCGATAAGCGCGACGAGCTTTTGCTCGACGGTAGCGGCGTCCGCTTTGCCGCGCGTGGCTTTCATCACGTAACCGACGAGCGCCTTGATTGCCTGCGACTTGCCGTTTCTGTAGTCGTTTACGGCGCGCGCATTGTTAGCTATGGCTTCGGCGCACAGCTTGTCTATCGCGCCGTCGTCCACGCCCGCAAGATCTTCGGCGGTCAGATACGCAGTGGCGTCCTTACCTTCCGTAAGCA
>JADINF010000050.1 GCA_017694145.1 Candidatus Stercoripulliclostridium pullicola | reverse complement strand
GGCTATAAGAGTGTCCTTTTTCGGCGACGAAGTGGAGAGCATCGCGGAGTTCGACACGGTTACGGGCAAGGCGATAAATTACGTTCAGCACGTTGCGATCTACCCCGCGACCCACTACGTGGTAGGCTCCGATAAGCTCGAAGGTACCCTCGAGGAAATACACTTCGATATGGAAGCGCGCGAAGCGGAATTCACCGCCGCGAATAAGCTCATAGAAGCGCAAAGGATACGCGAGCGCGTCAATTACGACATAGAAATGATCCGAGAAATGGGCTATTGCAGCGGGATAGAGAATTATTCGAGGTATTTCGACGGGAGAAAACCGGGCGAGCCGCCTTATACGCTCATCGATTATTTCAACGAGGATTTCATCGTATTCGTGGACGAGAGCCACATTACGCTTCCGCAGTTGAGAGGTATGTATAACGGCGACCGTATGCGGAAAACTAACCTTGTGGAATACGGTTTCCGACTTCCCGCGGCGTTCGACAACCGTCCGCTCAATTTCGACGAGTTCAATGCGCGCGTGAAGCAATTGATATGCGTTTCCGCTACTCCCCAGGAGTACGAGCTCCGCGAAGCGGGCGGCGAAGTGGTAGAGCAGCTTTTGAGACCGACGGGACTTCTGGAACCGCCGATAACCGTGAAACCCACCGCGGGACAGATAGACGACCTCATCGGCGAAATAAATACCGCCGTGGAAGCGGGCGGCAGAGTGCTCGTCACCACGCTCACGAAAAAAATGGCGGAAAGCCTCACCGAATACCTCAAAGAGCACCATATCAAAGTGGAATACATGCACTCGGATATAGACACGCTCGACCGTATAGACATTATCAACAGGCTTCGCAGAGGGGATATCGACGTCATAGTGGGCATAAACCTTCTGCGCGAAGGACTGGACATACCGGAAGTATTGCTTGTGGCGATACTCGACGCGGACAAGGAAGGTTTCCTGAGGTCGCGCTCGTCGCTTATCCAGACCGTAGGGCGCGCGGCGCGTAATAAAGACGCGCGCGTGATAATGTACGCCGACGTGATGACGGGTAGCATGCGCGAGGCGATAGCCGAAACCGACAGGCGCAGGGCGAAACAGATAGCGTTCAACGAAGCGCACGGTATTACTCCGCGCACCATAGTCAAACCGATAGTAAATACGATAGCGATAACGAAGAAAGCGGATTTCGATAAAGACAAGAAGAAACTGACCAAACGCGAGATCAACGCCGAGATCGAACATTTACGCGGACTTATGGCGACAGCCGCCGCGGGATACGATTTCGAAGGGGCGATAGTTCTGCGCGACAGGATAGCGGAACTCAAAAAGTTGAGAGGAGATAAATAATGCGTAGCGACATACGCGTACACGGCGCGAAAGAAAACAATCTCAAAAATATAGACGTAACGATACCGCGGGACAAACTCGTGGTATTTACCGGTTTAAGCGGAAGCGGCAAGTCGTCGCTTGCGTTCGATACGATATTCGCGGAAGGACAGAGAAGGTATATCGAGAGCCTTTCGAGTTACGCGAGAATGTTTCTGGGGCAGATGGAGAAGCCCGACGTCGAGAGTATAGACGGCTTGAGCCCCGCCATATCGATAGATCAGAAAACGACGAGCAAGAACCCGCGTTCCACGGTGGGCACCGTCACGGAGATATACGATTATCTCAGGCTTTTGTTCGCGCACGCGGGCGTTCCGCACTGCCCGAAATGCGGCAGGGAAATAACTTCCGTGAGCGTGGATCAGATCAACGAACGCATAATGCAGTTTCCCGAAGGGACTAAAGTCATAATATCGGCTCCCGTAGTGCGCGGGCGCAAGGGCGAATTCAATAAACTTTTCGAGCAATACCGCAAACAGGGTTACGTCCGCGTGAAAGTGGACGGTAAAATGCGCACGCTCGACGAGGACATAGACCTCGAAAAGAATATCAAGCATACGATATCGGTGGTGATAGACAGGCTCGTCATACACGCGGATATGAACAGAAGACTCACGGACTCCGTGGAAACCGCTCTGAAGCTTGCCGACGGGCTTGTGTCCGTCGAAACGGACGGCACGGAAACGCTGTATTCCACCAAATACGCCTGTCCGGACTGCGAAATATCGATACCGGAGCTTACGCCGAGAATGTTCTCGTTCAACAGCCCTTACGGCGCCTGCGAGTCATGCCTCGGAATAGGTATGCGCCACGAAGTGGACGTGAACAAAGTCGTAAGGGACGAGAACCTCTCTATTCACGAAGGCGCGATCCGCGTCAGCGGCTGGTCGATAATGGATATGGGCAAGATGTACGAGCGCGAGCTCACGGCGGTTGCCCGCAAATACGGCTTCAGCCTCGACGTACCCTTCAAAGATCTTTCGCCCGAAGCGAAAAACATAATCCTTTACGGCACCAAAGGCGAGACCGTCGATATGGAATGGCAGTCCAAGCGCTTCAGCGCGACGTACAGTTCGCCCTTCGAAGGCATCATAAACAACCTTGCGAGGAGATACAAGGAAACGCAGTCGGAAGGGGTCAAAAACGACCTCGAAAGATATATGACCTTCCTTCCGTGCGAAACCTGCGGCGGGAAGCGTCTCAAAAAGGAAGTGCTCGCCGTGACTTTCGCGGGCAAGAATATAGCCGAGGTGTGCGAGCTTCCGGTAAAGGAGCTTATCGAGTTTTTTAATAAGGTAGAGCTCAACGAGCGCGACAAGATAGTGTGCGCGCCGATACTTAAAGAAGTGCTCGCAAGACTGAACTTCCTCAATACGGTGGGGCTCGGATACCTCACGCTCGCGCGTTCGGCGGCTACGCTGTCGGGCGGCGAGAGCCAGCGCATAAGGCTTGCCACCCAGATAGGCAGCGGGCTTATGGGAGTACTGTATATCCTTGACGAGCCGTCGATAGGGCTGCACCAGAGAGATAACGGAAGATTGATAGAAGCGTTGCAGAAGCTACGCGATCTCGGCAATACGCTCATCGTGGTAGAGCACGACGAGGAGACCATACGCTCCGCCGATCATATAATCGATATCGGACCTTATGCGGGAGAAAAAGGTGGATATTTGGTAGCTGAGGGTACCGTTGACGACATTATCGCTTGTAAAGATTCTATCACGGGCGATTATCTCGCGGGCAGACGCTCGATACCCGTTCCGAAGGAAAGGCGCAAAGGAAACGGCAAGAAGCTCGTCGTGCGCGGCGCGAAGCAGAACAACCTCAAGAACGTGACGGTGGAATTTCCGATAGGGGTGATGACCGCGGTGACGGGAGTGTCGGGAAGCGGCAAATCCTCGCTCGTCAACGGCATACTTTATCCGCATCTCGTCAACGTCGTCAACCACGCCTTCCGCACCGAAGGGAAATTCGACTCCGTAGAGGGCGCGGAGAACTTCGACAACGTGATATGTATAGATCAGAGTCCGATAGGGCGCACCCCGAGGAGCAATCCCGCTACCTACACAGAGGTGTTCACGCCTATACGCGAGCTGTTCGCGATGACCGCGGACGCTAAAGCGAGAGGATATACGGGCGGAAGATTCAGTTTCAACGTGCCCGGCGGCAGGTGCGAGAACTGTAAGGGCGACGGTATCCTGAAGATAGAAATGCACTTCCTTCCCGACGTTTACGTCCCCTGCGAAGTGTGCGGCGGCAAGCGTTACAACAAGGAAACGCTAGAAGTCAAGTTCAAAGGCAAATCCATTTTCGACGTGCTCGACATGACGGTGGACACCGCCTGCGAGTTTTTCCGCAACGTTCCGCGTATCTACAACAAGATCAAGTGCCTGCAGGACGTGGGACTGGGATATATAAGGCTCGGACAGCCTTCGACGACGCTTTCTGGAGGCGAAGCGCAGCGCGTGAAGCTCGCCACCGAACTCAGCAAGCGCAATACCGGCAAAACTCTCTATATCCTCGACGAGCCCACCACGGGACTGCACATGTACGACGTGCAGAAACTCATCAAAATTCTCGACAGGCTCGCGGACGGCGGCAACACGATAATCGTCATCGAACATAACCTCGACGTGATCAAAGTGGCGGATTATATAGTCGATCTCGGTCCCGAGGGCGGCGACGGAGGCGGCGAAGTTGTGGCTTCGGGCACCCCCGAGGAAGTGAGCGAGAATCCCGCTTCGGTAACGGGCGCTTATCTCAAAAAGATATTCGAGGCTGAATAGCGGTGCTTTTTCGTAAAATTTCATAATTTCGTTTTACGCAGGCATACTAACGCTATGCTTGTGGTACTTATCAGGACGATAATCATATATCTATGTCTCCTCGTGGGTTTGCGCCTTATGGGCAAGCGCACGATAGGCGAATTGCAGCCCTTCGAGTTTGTCGTCACTCTCGCCGTGGCGGACGTCGCGTGCATGCCCATGCAGGATATAGCCGTGCCGCTCGTATACGGTATAGTGCCGCTGTTCGTGATGTTCCTTTTGCATTTCTTTTTCACGCTTTTTGCCACTAAATCGATCAAATTCCGCAGAATTCTCAATGGTAAACCCGTCATTATAATCAATTCGGACGGTATAGATTCGGAGTCTATGGCGAAGCTCAACATCACCGTGAACGACCTTCTGGAGAGCCTCAGAAGCCAGCAGTTTTTCTCGGTCGAGCAGGTCAGATTCGCCGTTTGCGAAACGAACGGCAACGTTTCCATACTCGCCAACGAGGAGGCCCCTGCGCCGAGCGGCGTGCCCGTTACCCTTGTGGTGGAAGGCAGACTCATGGAAACAAATTTTAAGCCCGCGGGCGTGGACAAGGCGTTCGTCGAGGGCTACGTCAAAGACAAAGGGCTCAAGATGAAGGAAGTGGTGCTTTTCACCCTTGACAAGGAGCGCGTGTATCTTCAGCCGCGCGGCAAAAAGTATATCGCGGAAAACGTCGCGGTAAGTGCTTAAAGAGGGGGGAAGGAATGAAATACAAAGTCGCCGCCGTAGTCGTTACGCTCGCACTGATATTAGGGCTCGGAGTATTCGAACAGATATTCATCAAGACCACGTTCGAGGAATTCAATTCGAGGCTCGACTCCTTCATCGTGGAAGAGGACGAAACCTACGACCTTAAACAGATCAAAGAAACGCAGGAATGGTGGGAAAAACGTCATAAATACCTTGAATTGTTCCTTCCGCACAACCAACTCATAGAAATTTCGATAACTTACGGCGAGCTCGTGGGCGCCGTTGCCGCCGAAGATTTCGATTCTGCGCAGGCGCTCCTTAACAGGATAAGACAGACGAGCGATGAATTCGAGGACATGTACGCTTTGCGGATAGGAAATATTATTTGAAAAGTCTTGATTATCCCGCCGCGCGGTGGTATCATATATCCATCAAATAAATGCAGAGTAGGCGTATTGCGTTAAGTGCCGCAGAATGGGATGTCGTTTGCGGACGAAAGGTAAGTTTATTACCTGCGGTAATGCGCCGCGTCCGTTGCATAAATAGGTGACTATTTTTCGATGGGTTCTTTGCAGAAGGACTTTTTTTATGGGTTACCGTTTCAAAAGGTACTTTACCGTCAGGCGGCTGGCGTATACCGCGCTTTTCGCGGCTTTAGCGGTCATCGCCAACAGCTTTACCGTCTATCTCCCGTTCATGGGCGCGAGCAGTAACGCTATATCGTTCAGTTATCTCGTGTGCGCGCTCGCAGGCGCGTTTCTCGGTCCCGTATGCGGCGGTATAGCGGGCGGCGTAGGGGATATCCTCGGCTGGCTCATCAACTCGTCGGGCGGCGCTTTCAACGTGTTCATTACGCTCGGCTCCGTGCTTCTCGGAGTGATACCCGGACTCGTGCATAAAATTCCCAAATTACCGCCCGTAGTCAAAATACTTATCGCCTATGCGATAGTTTTCGTCGTATGTATGTGCGGCGTAAATACTTTCGGTATCTGGTTCTACTATATCCGCGGAGCGAAAACTTATTTCGTCTACCTCGCGGGAAGGATAGCCACGCAGTCGATAATCATGGCAATAAATATAGTGCTTACCTGCCTTATGTATTATCCGCTTGCGAAATACGTATTCAAGGAAGGATCGCTCGACGGCGGCAGGACGGCGCCTCACGCGAAAGTCGCTGGCGGTGCGGATAATTCCGCAACGGACGTAGAGAAGAAGGGCTGAATCCGTTTACGCCTTTGTCCGCTCAACCGTTTCTTGCGCTTTCCGCGCTCCCGCCTTTCACGGCGGGGGCGGTCTTTTGCGCCTTCTTTTTGCGCACTCTGCTGAGGAACATGTCCACGTCCACGAGACCCGAAGCATAGCACAGCGCGCCGTATGCCGCCATCCCCGCGATACCTGCGCATATAAGCGCAAACACGCCGTTGGCGCGAGCCGTTATATTGTAAATCCAGTCCACGAGAAGTTTACACGGAAACACGAATACGGCTATCAGAAATAAAGTTTTAAGGAACCCGAATTTCAATTTTATTTTCTTATTGAGCAAATACACGTTGCCCGCCACCTCTATCGCAAGACACAGTGCGTTGGCTACTATCACGGCATATATCCCGATATACGTCGGCAGTATGTAGCACGCCGCTATCATGAATATCGTGCCTATCGTGAAGGTATAGAAACTTTCCTTTTCCATACCCACGCTGTTGAGCGTGGAAGTAACTATCTGATTGATAGGCATAAGGAGCAGGAGCGGGGCGCAGGCGGCGAGATAGAGCCCCGACTGAGAGTCGTCGTATAGCATGACGGTGAGTTCTTCTCCGAGAGCGGCGTACAGCGCGAGGAATGCGCCCGAAACAAGCAGCGCAAACGAGATCCCGGCGTCCAGACGGCGGTTGAGGGAAGCGTAATTCCCGCGCACGTTGTCGGCGCTCATTTCGGGGATAAGGACTATAGCGAGGGAGCCGATTATCGCGTTGGGCGCAAAAAGTAAGGGGTTCGCCATACCCGCAATGCGCCCCACGCTCGCGGTGGCGTCCGCAACGCTCATTCCTCCCGCGATAAGCCTTGCGGGGAGTATCAGCGAAAGAGCGGTGCCCACGAGGGAGCCGAACACGCGCATGACCGTAAGCGGAGCGGAAGGGCGGAGTATGTCGCCTATGTTGTCGAATTTACGGAATCTTCCGCCTTTTCTGATGAAAATAAGGAAAATTATCAATGCGACGATAACGTCGCTTACCGTGAAAGCGAGCGCGATACCCGTAGCTCCGCTTATTCCGGACACCACTCCCGACACGAGCAGCAACGTGCACAGTATACGCAGTATTTCTTCGATGAGCTCGGTAAGCGAGAACGCGCCGAATTGTTTCGTTCCCCAGAACCAGCCTCTTACGATGATGTAGAAAGTGGTACTGACGAGAGCGGGTATCATTATCCTGAGGAGGGGGAGGGCGCGTTCGTCGGAGATAAGCACGGTGGCGTAGGGTGCGAAAAGATACAGCGCGCCTACCGATATCGCGGCGGCGGTCATGCCTATAGCGAGCGAAGCGGTGAGATAGGTAAGCGATCGCGACTTGTCGCCGAGCGCGTCCGATTCCGCGATTTTTCGCGAAAGCACCGTCGTAATACCGCCCGAAGTCAGCGATATGAACAGGAAGAACACGGACAGGCATATCTGATACAGTCCCAGTATCTCCGCGCCGACCGCCCGCGAAAGATATATCTTGAAAAGGAACGCCAGCGTTCTCGTGATGACCGAAAGCACCGTTACGGTCGCTACAGACTTGAATACCGAAGAATACGACATAGGCTTACGGTATTAAGTATATAAAAATCCCGTCCGTTTGAGAACCGAAGCTCTTTTACGGACGGGAAAGTTTTTTTGATGATTTACATATTCCCGACGGGGGAAGTTACGGCAGAGCCGTAAGCGTAAGGCGGCTTAATAAATACCGAAAGCGAGCATGCTTTCCGCAACGCGCTTGAAGCCCGCGATATTGGCGCCGATAACGTAGTTTCCGGGGCAATCGTATTCGTTCGCCGCGTCGTCGCAATGCTTGAAAATACTCTTCATTATGCCTTCGAGCGCTTTGTCCACGTCTTCGAAAGTCCAGTACATTCTCTGCGCGGACTGCGCCATTTCGAGAGCGCTCGTCGCGACGCCGCCCGCGTTAGCCGCTTTCGCGGGTCCGAAAAGCACTTTGTTGTCCTGGAGATATTTCACCGCGTCGAGAGTGGTGGGCATGTTGGCGCCTTCGCATACGCAGATGCAACCGTTCTTCACGAGAGCTTTGGCGCTGTCGAGGTTGATCTCGTTCTGAGTGGCGCAGGGGAGCGCTATATCGCATTTGAGCTGCCAGATCTTGTCGCAACCTTCGGTATAAGTGGCGGTAGGGTGATCCTTGACGTACTCGGAGATCCTCTTGCGCTCCACTTCCTTAAGCTGCTTGACAGCCGCGAGGTCGATGCCGTTTGCGTCGTAAATGTATCCGTTGGAGTCGCTCATGGCTATGACCGTCGCGCCGAGTTTGGTGGCTTTTTCGTTGGCGTAGATCGCCACGTTGCCCGATCCCGATATGACTACGCGCTTGCCTTCGAAGGATTCTTTGCGCGTTTTGAGCATTTCGTTGGCGAAATAGATAAGACCGTATCCGGTGGCTTCCGTTCTTACGAGAGATCCGCCGTAGGGCACTCCGCGTCCGGTGATGGCGCAACCGTTGTTGTTGGCGAGCTTCTTGTAGCAGCCGTAAAGATATCCGATCTCTCTCGCCCCTACGCCGATGTCGCCCGCGGGTACGTCGGTGTCCGCTCCGATATGACGGTAAAGCTCGTTCATGAACGCCTGGCAGAAACGCATAACTTCGTTATCGGATTTGCCTTTGGGATCGAAGTCGCTTCCGCCCTTCGCGCCGCCGATAGGCATGCCGGTAAGGCTGTTTTTAAGTATCTGTTCCAGTCCGAGGAACTTCATTATCGAGTTGTTGACCGAGGGATGGAATCTGAGACCGCCTTTGTAGGGTCCGATCGCGCTCGAATATTGTACGCGGTAGCCCGTATTTACCTGAACTTTACCCGCGTCGTCTATCCACGTCACGCGGAAGTTTATCTGCCTCTCCGGCTCAACGAAACGTTCCAGTATTCCCGCTTTCTCGTATTCGGGATGTCTGTCGAAGACCAAAGACAACGAATCGATTATTTCGGTTGCCGCTTGCAAAAACTCTTTTTGCGTGGGAAAACGTCGATAAAGCTGATCCAAAACCGATTGAGCGTATGCGTTCATAAGTGTACTCCTTTTCTTATTGAAAATTATTTTTTTCAATACTACAACTTTTGAGCGCTTCCGCGCAAGCATTTGAATATAAAAAATCTTCGCTTTTTCAAACTTTTTCGCCGTCGGAACGCAGGCAATCTTCTCCACGTCGAATTTTCAAAAACTTCACTTATTATTCTTG
>JADINF010000049.1 GCA_017694145.1 Candidatus Stercoripulliclostridium pullicola | reverse complement strand
TTGAGTTCGAGCCACAGAACGACGGCTATCGCTATCACGTTGAACGCAACGAGGATAAGCGTGGATATCCACTTTTTTTTCTTATCCTTTTTGGTTTTCGCCTTTCCTTCGTTAACTTCGGGTAGCGTGAGCCTGTCCTCGACGTCGGTCAATATTTCCACCGAAGGCGAAGCGTCTCTCTCACGCGCTTCGCGCGCGCCGCACACTTCTGCTTCGTGCAGAAGCGTATCGGTATTTCTGTCCTCTCCGTCCGCCGCGAAAGTTTCGGCTTCGCGTTTCGATTCGTCCATATCCGGTCCTTTATCTTTTTATATTCTACCATACGCACACGCGCACGACAAGATGTTTTATGTGTACGGTTTGTGAAAAAAAACGGCGTCCTTACGAACGCCGCCGATTATTTAATCGTTTAATTGTCGAAATCTTCCTCTTTGGACTTACGGTCGATCTTGGCGTTCAGCGCGAAAACGGAAGCGAATCCGCACGCAAGCGCGCCTACTACGACTATTATCCAGAGCGGATGCCACATGCCTGTCGCCGCCGCCGCGGTAAGGAATACCGCCACGCTCGTCATCATAACGAGCGCTATCCATATTATGAGCCATACCTTGCGTTTGCGGAGAAAGAGAGTAGTGAATATCACCGACAACAGCGCCCACACGGGAATATATACGAAACTTACCCAAGCCACGGCGGGACTTACGCCGCAGGCAAGCCAGAGCACGAAAAACAACACCGTAAGGAATATCGCCCCGTATGTCATCAAAATAAAGTCGGTGGTGTAATGCTTCCTGAAACGGATATTGCGTTTGAGAACGGCGGCGGTCGCGAATACGTACATCGCTATCGCCATCGCGGGGAATATAGTATACGCTCCGACAGCCCATAGCCCGCCGAGCAATCCCATCAGGATATAAGCCGTCACGCACAGAAGGGAGAATGTCACGAGCATCAGAACGCTTCTTTGGAATTTAGGATCCCTGACTACTTGTAACGGTTTCCCTCTCAAAGCGTTTATTGCACCGGTGTAATCGCCGAGAGCTTCGATGCAACGGCTGTAGATCTCGTCGTCGGGCATACCTTCGGCTTTAAGCTCCATAGCGTGCGACATCAGATTTCCGAGCATTTCTTCTCTCAGTTCCGCGGCTTCTCTACCGGGCGGAACGAGTTTGAACTGACTTGCGAGATAGGCTTTGAATCTGTCGAGCAAAGTCATCGGTTACCTCCTACGATAAGCTTGGTGAGAATACGGCTGACAAGTTTCCACTCCTCGAGTTTGGCGGCGTAGACCTTCTTGCCCTTCTCCGTTATTTTGTAATATCTGCGCCTCGCGCCTCCGACGCCGTCGCCCCAGTAAGTGGTGAGCAGACCCTCTTCCTCCATACGGCGGAAAGCGGTATAGATCGTGGCGTCCTTAACGTCGATAACTCCCTCTCCTCCGTCGATGATGGCTTTGGCGATCTCGTAGCCGTAGCTGTCGCCCTCCCCGAGTATGCGGAGTATAATGGTTTCCGTATGTCCTCTTAATATATCGCCGCTACCTGCCATGTCGTACCTCGTCGAAGCGTTATCTAAACAAAATAGCTATATAATTTGTTTATGTACTTGCAGTATACACTACCCGCGGCTGTTTGTAAAGCGTTATTTCAACAAAATAAATCGTAATTTTGCCTTTCACGGCAAAAAATCAAAATATAAGGTATTCTCTCTATAAAATTTAACGCACGCACGTAAGGCGAAAGCAATACAGAGCGCCAAGTCCGCCGCAAAAAGAGTATTTACGAGTATCTCTCCCACGGCATTCGCCGCCGCTTTGAAGTCCCTCCTGCCCATTTCGACGGAAAGCACCCTTCCGTAAGGAGCAAGGGTCTTGAGCGCCGCGGCTATCGCGGCGTGAGCGGAAGGTTCCGCGGTAACGACGTAAAGGACGTATTTTTTGCCGCCTGCCTCTCCCGCCATGCCGGTGAAGCCTAAGCTTTCCAACCATTCCGGAGAGTTGAGCAAAAATGCGACGAGTTCTTCGGATCCGATCAAAGTAAACGGAGAAAATATCTTATCCGCGCCTTCCACGGCGGCTATGGCGGCGGCTATCTCGGCGTGAGAGATATCTCCGTTGTCCACGGGCACGGCGAGCAACATTGCCTTTTCCCAGAAGCCTTCGCCCGCTTCGGACAGAAGATCTGCTTTCCCGGAAACCACCGCGTCCGTAAGTCCCACTCTCTCACAGGCAAAGCCTGCGAGAGCTTTTTCCGCCTTTTCATACACTTCGTTCACGGACAAAGGAGAAACGTTGCAAAGAAGAAGTATCCTGTAGACCGTTTCCGTCCCGTCGGGATAGGCGAGGAAATCTTCGACCGAGCCCGGATCCGTGAGTCCGGGTATGTCGGGTATCAAAGCGAGCGTGCCGTACCAGACGAGTTGAGTCACTTCCGGGAATTCCTTGAAAGACTCCACGACGGGTTTAAGTTCGTCGTAATCGCCCCTTACTTCGATGACGGCGTCGGAGCGCACGCCGTAAGCG
>JADINF010000048.1 GCA_017694145.1 Candidatus Stercoripulliclostridium pullicola | reverse complement strand
GCGATATATTCCTTCGACATTCCGCTCTGTTCCGCTACTTTCTCGATGATCTCCGCGTCGTAGCACTTAAGTCCCAGTCTTTCCGCGACCTCCTTACCTATGGTACGTCCTCCGCTTCCGAACTGACGGCTGACGGTGATTATCCTGTTTTTCATACGTCCACCTCCTTGTTCCGCTTCTGAAACAAAGTTTCTATATATATTCTACCACACCCTAAAGAATATTTGAAGCCCCGAATTTTCTTTCCGCACCCACTAATACGGCGGCGCGTTTTTTAATTAGGTATTGATTAAATCAAACGTCCATGATACAATAAATTAACCGGCGGTAATCTCAGACCTGTTTGCGCCGAGCTTTGCCTCCGGAATATATCGATCAAAGACCGTCTACAAATTAACCCGAATCGATCAAATGGTCGTAAATTACTTTTTTACCCGCGTTGAGGAAAAATTATGACGAAAGAGATTTACCGAAAAGACCTGCCATTTACAGATAATCAAAACAATGGTCATTACGAACAATTGATAAGTTCCTCGGAAATATGTGACGATGTCCTCGTAAAATACAACGGAACAGATACTCATATCGCGATACCAGATTTTATCAAAGCTATCGGCGACAGAGCGTTTTGTCAATGCGATACCCTGGAATCGATTGATATTCCGTCCTCTGTCGTAAGCATAGGAAATTACGCTTTTTTTGAATGTTCGTCGCTTAAATCGGTCAATATACAAAGCTCTTTGAATTATATAGGCGAGTGGGCTTTCGGCAGATGCTCATCGCTCGAATCAGTTAAAATACCTTTTGTGACCGCAATGGGCAACAGCGTATTCCGCGAATGCACCGCGCTTACGCAGGCAGAAATCTATGGAACGTTAAATAAAATAGACTATGCCACTTTCTACGAATGCCGCTCCCTTACTTCCGTGGTATTACCGGATACCGTAACAACGATATGTGAATGGACTTTCAGCAAATGCTCCTCTCTAATGACAGTTTCTTTACCGGAACAGCTACAACGCTTGGAAGCTTATTCGTTTTATGAATGCGAGTCACTCACAGTGATCATACTGCCGCCTTCGTTAACGGCATTACACGACTGGACGTTCGCTAAATGTAAGAATCTTGTAAGTGTAATAATCCCGCATTCGGTCAGAAGTATAGGATACGCGGCATTTTACGAATGCGCTTCTCTGATTTTATTCAATATTCCGTTTACCGTCGAATCTATCGGCGACTGGGCTTGCGGGCGATGCGGTTTTTTAAGCAAAATACTCTATTCCGGCTCGGAATCTCAATGGGAATCTCTTAAAAAAGGCGTTAATTGGGACACGGATTGCGGTCGATATAAAATAGAATTTGTGGAGATGTGATCAATATCTGCGGCGTCGGGCGCAGACCGTATCGTTCCGTATGTGAACGGAGTTCAAAAGAAACATACGCCGGAAAAGCGATACACATATCGCTAACCTATACAATTATTGATTAACGAGGTAATTACGAAATGTTAAAAGACAACGATACGGTATGGGATATTACCGAAAACGGCGAACTCAGAGGATATAACGGGAAAGGCGGCGCAATCGCCATACCCGACGGAGTAAAAGCCGTCGCGAAAGGCGCGTTCCGATGGAACAACGCCGTAACTTCCGTAGTTTTTCCCGCAAGCGTTAAGAAAATCGGAGACATGGCGTTTTTCAGTTGCCGCGCTTTACGGCAAGTACGGCTCACGAACAACCTGTCCGAAATCGGCGAATCGGCGTTCGAAGCGTGCAGCGAGTTAAAAAAAGTTTTTCTCGCCCCCGAAGGAGCCCCGGAAGAAGGCGGAGATCGGGAGCAAAACGAAGTCAAGGAAGATAAAAAGGCGGAAAAGACGGCTGCTCCGTCTGTCGAAAAGCCGTCGGGGGTTATAGGAAAATGCGCCTTTGCATTCTGCGACGAACTTTCGTCGGCGGAGCTTCCGAGCGGGATAACGCGCATAGGTCCCAACGTCTTCGAAATGTGCAGGCTCTTGAAACGCGCAACGCTTCCCCCGTTCCTCGAAAGCGTGGGCGAAATGGCTTTTCTTAGCTGTGAGGCGCTTGAAAAGTGCGAGCTTCCCGACACATTGAAAGAAATAGGCGCGCTGGCATTCTGCTACACCGCGTTTGAAAAGGTAAATTTACCCGATACCGTCGTATCCGTCGGCGCGGAAGCGTTCAGACGCATACGTCGGCTTATCTCCGTATCCCTTCCGGCCGCGCTCGAAGCGCTTCCCTCAGGCTTCCTCGCAGGGTGCCCCGCGCTTAAAAAGATTATTTATCGAGGAACCGCCGAAATGTGGGAACGGGTAACCAAAGACAAGAATTGGATCGACACGAACAACGATATCGCAATCGAATTCCGTCCGCAATAATTTATTTAAAAGCCGTTAAGTATTTAAAAGCAGAACGTAAAAAAGCCCCCGTTTGACTCGGGGGCTTTTCGTTCTCGTGGCTTTTCGTGCGGAGAAGAAGCGCGCGCCGAAGCGCGGCGCTTTTTTTAGAATATGTGTTCGAGAAGACTCGGTATATCCGATTCGCACGCGCAGCTTACGGTGATATAGTACCTTGCGTCTTCTACCGCGAAGTACGCGTATACCATGTAGTTGTATTCGCCTACGCTCTCGGCGTAGTATTTTACCTCGCGTCCGCGCCACTCAACCGAATTATCGAAATTCTCGTAAGACGCGACGGCGCTCCAGTAATACTCGCCGACGAAAACTTTAATTTCGGCTTCGTTGACGAGCTCGTCGAACAGCACCACCGACGCGCTCGCTCCGATATTTTCGCCGCTCGCTTTCAGCGTGATCAAGCCGTACAGCGCGCCCAGCCCTTCGGACGACGGCAGCATCACGTTCAGCCCGTTTGCCGCAAACGTGCCTTCGGCGTCATCGACAAAATAGTCGAAAAGCAGGTCGTCGTCCACGCAATAGAACTTGTGCGGCGCATCGGATTGATCGGTTTCGCCCGGGAGCCCGACTTCGGTCTCCGTATAATCGCTTTTGTGCTGCGTTACGTCCACGGGCATACCGCTTCCGCCGTACTCGTTACGGAGCGCGAGCGGTATCGCGATACTCAACGTGAGCACGAGCGCTATCGCCGCCACAACCAGTGCGCGCGCGGCGTTACGTTTGGCTTTTTCCTTTTTCCGCGCCTCGTACGCCGCCGCTTCCGCGATTTCGTCGGTCAATTTGGCGAGGTCGGACTTCTTGCCTCTCGCCGTGCTCGACACGTAACGCTGCATCAAACCTTTGAATTCTTCTTCTTTCATATTCTTTTCACTTCCCCTATCCGATAACTTTTTTTATCGGTTAATTTGTCCGTTTAATAGATATTTACCGCTTCTGCGTCGCCGAGAACGCCGTTATTGCCGACGATATATATCGCCTGCGCCCTGTTGTAGCCGGTAGAAATATTGAAATATCTTACCGTCCTCGTAAGCGCGCCGGAAGCGTCGAAATATTTAACTTCGTTATAGCCGTACGCTATCGCTATATGGTTGCCGTAAGTTATCTCCTTGGCGTAAACGTCGCTATTGCTGTTCACGGTGCGGGAGGAAATATTATAGTCCTCCAAATAGAGCGCGACGGGTTTGCCGTCGTCTATAGCAGCTGTTACACCCTCCCAGTTCAAAACGCCCGACGAAACGTACGAAGTAAAACTTATCGACTGCCCGCAACCGTTGACGTACGAAGTAAGTCCCGTTTTGAATTGCTGTTGAGAAGTACCGCTCTCTATGGTATTCGTTCCCATAGCGGTATAGAGCGCAGCGATAACGCCCTGTTTTTCGTTCAAGTTCAACGTCATCGGGAAATAGGTATACGACGTGCCGCGCAAAACTCCGGGCGTACAGCCGGGAATAAGGTCGCTATAGAATCTGTCGTAAAAGCCTATTAAGTTGGCGCCCGCAACGTTCGCGCAGGTATTGGTCAGCGAAGAATCGGAATTGTAGTAGTTGGGAAAACTTGAATTGACAAAATTGGAGTCTTCGGTTTTCGAAACGTAGTTCACGGTTTCGGTGACCGTAGCGGCGCTGTAAGCGGAAGCGTCCGCATAATAAGTTTCCCCCGCGGCTTCGGCGGCAAACGCCCCCGCTCCCGCAAACGCGCACGCAGTAACGAGCGCGGCTATAAGTATTAACGCAACAGTGAATTTTTTAATTGTAGTCGTCATAAATTTGTCCTCATTCCATACAGATTTTCATCATCGATCGTCATTGTCGGAGGAGTCCGGAAAAAGATATGCGAGCTTTTTACGGAGTGCGTTTTCGGCGGCGATTTTGAGCCTGCCCACGGTGGATTTGGGTATATTCAGTTTGTGCGCTATCTCGCGCACGGACATATTCATAAAGTAACATAACTGGAGCACGGTTTTCTCGTTTTCGGACAGTTCGTCGATGGCTTTGCCCACGACGTGCTTCAGCTCCGCCATCTTGAAATCGACGTTTTCGTCGTCGTAACGCAAACCGCTATAATCCACGTAATGTAGCATGACTTTACGCTGTTCTGCGTTTTTACAACGGAATTTTTCTGCTCTTTTCTGCATGGCATTGCAAAGATAGGCGTATCCGTTGCCTATATTTACGAATCTAGCGGCTGTCTTGAAAATATCCCTCCAGAAATCCTGTATGAGATCGTCGGCGTCGAAAGTGTTGTCGGTATACTGCAACGCTATATAACGGATGTACGGCGCCATAAGGTCGTAAAGCGTATTAACGCTTTCGCGGTCTCCCTTCCTGATCTCCGTCAAACATTTATTGATAGCGTCTTTAGTACTTTTATCCATATCGTGTTTCGCACAAGCAAGATATAAATAATGTATAATTATTTGAGTTAAATGTCAACGGTTTACCGCGAACGTGCGACAATCACGACCTAAAACAAGCCTACCGTAGTCCGGATCAAGCGTTTTCGCGGATACATTAAAGTTAAATCTGTTTGTATGCAAAGCACAATTCCTCCGCAAGAGCGCATACTTCGGGCGACGGGGCGCGCAGCGAAACGCGTTCGAGAAGCGCTCTCACGGTCTCGTCGTACTCGGTAAGCGCCAAAGCCCGCAACATATTCGAAGCGGCAAGGTCGGCACATCCGCCTTCTCCTTCGAGATAGGCTTCGAGTCTCGCCGTAAGCTCCTCTTTCAATCCGGGGGTATTGCGTTTAACGAGCGCCCGCATAAGCTCCGCGAATATCTCCGCGCCGTTACCGTCGAATATCAGTTCGCGGTAATCGCGCGAATATTTTTCGTCCCCTATGGCGGCGAGCGCCTTATCGTACTTCGCTCCGTATAAAGAGACTTGCTCGTCGTTCAGAAGCCTGTATGCGCCTATTATCGCGGGTACAGCCGCGACGTTGCCTTGAACTGCGGAGGCTTCTACGAGCTTCGCCTGCATGTTTTTGTCGTCGAAACGGGGTATTTTTTCCGCTATCGAAGCGAGTATACGCTCGTCTTCGGGCTTCGCCCGCAAAATATCCGCTACGTATTCGGCGCTTATCGCGCCCGTCGCGTTGACCTCGGCTATGAGAGCGTCAACGAGCGACTTGTCGTTTGCGGTAGCGGTTTTGCGGAAGACGCGTTCTACCTCAAGCGCTCGGGCGTATACGGTCGCGGGATCGCTTTCCCACTTTTTAACGGCTACGGAAAGCCGCCTTTCTTCCCCGCAGGACTCCATGATTTTATTGAGGTATGCCGCCCCGCCTCTCACGAAACCCACGCCGAAAACGAATTTACCGCGCGCATAATACCGATATCCGCCGAACCACGGTCGCCGCGTGAGATCGGAATATGCGTAAATGTTCTGCCGCCCGAAAAGGTCGGTATGCGTAAGCGAATCTTCCTCGAGCTCGATTTTCCAGTTGATCGCGTTACGCAAAAGAAATACGCACCCTGTCTCCGCCGCAAAAAATACTACCGCTATCGGGATACCGGCAGCGGGCGTATCCTTGAAAGCGAGCGCCGACACCATGAAGAGCAAAGCCCACACGGCGATGAATACCGAGATAAAATAAAATACGGCGTCCTTCCTTATGACCGTTCGGGAAGCCGCCGAATCCGCGTAGTCCGCTTTAGCTGCCTTATACGCGCGTATCGCCGCGACGGTCACTATCGCGGCAATACAGGCGCTCAACGCAAACAGTATATAAATAATTATCTCGGCTAACATACCTCCTCCCGGCTTTCACCCGACAACGTATCGATGATACCTTTATTCTACCCGCTCGCTCCATCAAAGTCAATAGCGCGGGCGGACGAGTTTTTCGGTCTGATTATAAAAACCGGATTCGAGTATCCCGATATGGTTGTGTGGTATACCATAACCGAATATAAATAAATATTACTTTTCGTGGAAACTTAACGGAAACGACGCGCGTCGGATGCGGCGCGCGTCGTGCGCTCTACGGTCTCAGAGGTAAAGTAGCTATTGCCTCGAATAGCGTCCCGTGCGTTTAAGATAATCTATAAGCATCATCGGCCAGTCGGTCTGTATGATGTCAAGTCCTAAGTCCGCAACCCAGCCCCAGCCATAATCTTCAGACACCGTGAATGCCGTGTCGTCGTTATGCCCTGCGGAAATGCAGTCGTGCATACTATAGACGATAGTGTTACCCCATAGAAGGATACCTTCGTTGCGGAGCGTTTCGATAAAGCGCGGATCTATGATCGGCTGAGTCTCTGTCTCAAACAGGATTTCTGCGCCTACATAATTTATGTTACGTCGTTTAAGTTCTTCGTGGCTGTCGTGGCGGTTGCGCACTATGGGCATATACGCAAGTTCGGGTGCAACCTCTTCGAGCCAGCTATAGACTTTGGGTGACGGCTTACTTTTCACGAGGACCTGATCGAGCATCCCGTGTCTTACAATGGCGTCGTAGATCTTGCGCGGATTTTGCCAGAACTTATCTATATTTATGAAACAACGGTCGTTGAAGGTTTCGAGGAATTCGTCGAAGTCGCATACCCCGTACGGCGTGCGTGCATTATCCTGATTCACATATCGGAACTTTTTGACCGCGGAATACGGCAAAAGACTAAGTATAACGGGTCTGTTGATGTGCGCGCGTTCCATCATCGGATGAAACAGGAAAAGTTTTCCGTCGATACTGCAGTCGACGTCGACTTCCAACATATCGGCGCCCTGTTTAAGCGCAATTTCATACGCGGTCATAGTGTTGCATGGGATATTTCCTCCCGACACGCCGCGATGCGCGACAATAATGAGATGCTCTTTTGCTGCTACTTTAAGATCGAATTTCATACAAGATCACTTTCCGAATATTATTTGCAAAACGTATTGCAATAATATTATGATACATTTCGACGCAAATTTCAAACGCTAACGCGAAAAAAATACGCCGCGGCTGTCTTTGATCTGTTGCGAGCACCGAGACGGGAAACATTCTTTAGCCGCATCCGCATTTATTTAAGTTCCATAAGCAAGCGCGGAGCTTTGAGCTCCGCGCTTCAGTTACTCGTAACGCTTTCCCTTTACCCGCTACTTTACCTTGCGCCAGTAATAAGCGCAGTACGTTAAATTGAGATAAGTAGCCGCGGTGGACGTGTTCGCGAGATCCGCGCTCGCGAGCGTAGTATAATCCACAAACGAGCTCGATGTCGACGCCTGCCAGCCATCGGTGCCCTCGAAAATAATTTCGCTTAAACTGCATGCGTTGAATGCGTGTTGCCCGATCGATGTCACGCTTGCGGGAATAACGACGGAGCGTAGCCTTTCGCAAAACTCGAAGGCGCTCCTCCCGATACTCGTTACGCCGCTTCCTATCGTCACGACAGTCAGATTAATACAACTCTCAAACGCATAATTGCCTATACTCTTTACGTTATCGGATATGATAACGGTAGTAAGACCTAAACATCTTCCCATCAAGCCGTAAGGTATACTCTCCACGCTGTCGCCGAATGTGACAGTTAAACCATTTCCGTCAATACCGGCACCGAAGAAAGGCCAATTAGACATTACATATTTTTCCAAATCAACGGCGTTATATTCGATTTCCGTAAGCGCACCGCAACCGTTAAAAGCTTGTGCGCCTATGTCGGCGACTCCTTTGCCGACGGTCAAAGAAGATAAGTTTTTACAATGGTAGAACGCGCCTTCCCCTATACCCGTAACGCAATCGGGTATAACTACCGAAGTCAATAACTCGTTATAAGCAAACGCATACGCATTTATTTCATAGGAATTTACTTGCGTACCGTCGGGCGCGATAAAATAGGACGGTAACGTAATATCTCCTTCCGAGCCGTAATATGTCACAAGATAGCCGTTCGTTCCGTAGTACTGAAAACGATAACCGTCCGCGGTATCGGTATACGTGGGATTGCCGTCCTCGGTATACACGTTCTTCGCGTAATAAGCGACGTATCCGTGCGTCTTGGTACCCGCGACTATCTCCAATGCGCTTTTATTAAATATTTCCGTAATTTTACGGCAATTGTAGAAAGCCTTTTCCCCTATGATACTTAATCCGGCGCATAAGGTCAATTTACTTAAACGCAAGTAACCGTAGAAGGCATACATCCCTATGCTCGTTACGTCGTCGGGAATGACAAGATCGGCGATAAGCTCTCCGGAAATATAAAATTCACAGTCAGCCGAGATAGGATTCGCATCATAATCTTCGAAATATATTCTGCACCAATCGGCAACGCTTCCTTCGTAACGGATAACGGCGAGATTATTGCAACCGTAAAAAGCGTATGTGCCGAAGCTCGTTACATTTGCGGGTATCGTAATCGAGGCCATGGTTTGTTTATTGGAGAACGCTCTTTCGTAAACGCCGTACGTATCAACTGCCGTTCCGTCGTACGCGGTAAAGCCGGAAGGTAAAGTCAGCTCCGTTTCCTCGCCGAAGTAACCGAGCAACCGACCGTCAGAGCCGTCGAAATAGAAACGATAACCGTCCGCTGTATCCGTGATACGGGAGCCGCCCTCTTCGGTATAAATATTTTCGGCATAATATCCTACGTATCCGTTGGAAGTATCCTTAACGATATTCAGAGAACTCTTGTTATATACTTCCACGAGTTTATAGCACTTGTAAAAAGCGGTAGTGCCGATACTTTCGACGTTACTCCCGACGGTCACGGAAGTGAGCCCGGCGCAAGACGCAATAGCGTATTCACCGAGGTATTTCACGGAATCCGGTATGACAACCGAAATCAAATTAACTTTCGATGAGAAAGCCCCTCCTGCTATCCCTACGGTATCGTTGCGCAACGTAAGCTGAGTTATATCGTCGTCGCAGGATATCGCCCATTTGTCCACATATTGAACGCCGTTCTCTGTTTTCGGAAGTTTATCGCATGAAGAAAAAGCTTGCGATTCGATTACGTTCACCGAATCGGGTATCGTTACGGAAGCCAAATTATCGCAATTTCTGAAAGCATCGCTCTCTATGACGGTTACGCTCGACGGTATCACCATGACGGTAAGCTTCTGACAACCGTCAAACAGCTTCTGTTTAATAGCGCTTATTCCGTTGCCGAGTCTTACGACCGAAAGATTTTCACAAAAGCTGAAGGCTCCGACGCCTATTTCCGTTACGCAATCGGGAACGGAAACGTATGTGAGCTCGTCCGATCTTCTGAACGCATAATTATAGATCTTATACGAATTTATTTCGGTTCCGTCGGACGCGGTAAATCCGGAAGGCAAAACCAATTCCGTTCTGTCACCACAGTAATTTATAAGATATGCGTCCGTACCGTCATAATAAAAACCGTAATCGTCTTTGAAAGAAAAGTACGAGCCGCCTTCTTCGCTGTATACGTGTTTTGCGTACAGCGCAACTTTACCGTTATCTCCGGTGCCGGCAACAATATCGAGCGCGCTCCTATTGAAAATTTCTACAATTTGAGTACATCCGTTAAAAGCGCCATCACTTATTTGGGTTACGGAAGCGGGTATTTCCAATAACGCCAATCGATCGTTGGCCGCAAACGTATACGCGCCTATAGTGTTCACGCCGTTGCCTATCTTGATCGAAGGCGCGCCGCTACCGTAAAATGCCCTGTCGCCTATAGTGTGCACGCTGTCCGGAATAACGATATTACCGAGATTCTCGCATCCCTCGAACGCGGAATCGCCTATGTAGTTTAACGAGTTACCGAAACGCACTTCCTTGAGCGAGCTACATTTTTCGAATGCAGAAACGCCGATGCTTTTAATCGAATCACACAAAATCACGACTTCGAGTTCGGGATACATTTTGAACATCCCTACGCTTACGGCTTCGCCGCCGGTAAAGACTACCTTTTCCAGTTTTTCAAGCCTCAACGAAAACAGATCGTTCCATGCTTTAACCGACATCTCAATTTCTTTGATATTGACGCACCCGCCGAATATATCGAATCCGCTTTCTGTAATATAGCCGCTTATCTTAACGCTCTCGATATTAGTACAGCCGTTGAAAACGCGTTCGCCTATCTCGTCCAAATCGGTTTCGATCGTTAAGGAACGCAAACCATCGTATCCCGCAAAAGCGTAATCTTTTATGACGCGCGTTCCGCCCGAAATTTCCAGATCCGTTAATTTGCTACCGTTAGCGTATAAAATATCCGCATAATTCAAAGGATTGGCGTTCGCGTTCTGAAAATATATACCGCACCAATCCTCCGCGCTACCGCTATAATATACGGTTTCGAGCTTGTCGCAATCTAAAAAAGCGTTTTGCGCAAAGTGCTCGACGTTTTTGCTTAAAGTAATCTCATTAAGTTGTGTACAGCCGGCGAATGCCTCGGAATAGATCATGTCGACCGAATCGGGTATTGTAATCGAGATCACATCGCGGCAATCTCGGAAAGCGTTTTCGCCTATGGCGGTCACTGGTAAACCGTTATAGGCGTCGGGAATTACCAATTCCATCCCGATATTATCGGAATAACCGATAACGGTTACGCCCTTACCGTCCGTATCGGTACGGTAACGCAACTCGGATTCTTCCGGCATTACGTTATTATCCCCCGGTTTGACGTTAGCGTCATCGGAAACGTCATCGCTAGGCTCCGAAGTAATGTCATTACAAGCGATCAATGTAACGATAAGAGCAATTGCTATAAATGCCGAACATAAAATCAAAAATAAATTTTTTTTCATAATTACTCCTCACAATCAATCGGTCCGGTCTGCGCGGCGAACGCAGACTATCGTTTCGGTCAGAATGAAATCACCGTTTTGCCGCCAATTATTCCCTTTTATTATATGGTAACATATATATTGACGGTTGTAAACCTCAATTAAATCATATTAAGTCTTATAAGACTTGTCAAGTACTTTAAGACTTGAAACGGCTATAATCGTGATATGGAATTCAAAGATCGTTTGCGCGAATTACGCATATCTCGCAATCTGAGCCAGATGCAGCTTGCAAAGGAACTGCATTTAAGCCAGTCCGCCGTAGCCAAATGGGAACTCGGCAAGACCGAGCCTTCCTCGTCGGCGATAATAAGCCTAGCAAAATTTTTCGACGAAACGACGGACTACATTCTCGGACTTACCGATTGACTTTAACACGCGAAAAGCGCTCGTAACGAGCGCTTTTCGATTTATTTACGGAGATAAGACCTTTGCCGTTAACGGTATACGCCTTCGTACACGGATCACGAATCGGACTTGCGCCAGTATTTACCGCTACAACCGTCTGCCGTAAACAAACACCCATATTCTCGGTATCAAATACTTACGAAGCTTTCCGGTTATCCGCGGCGTTTCCGTTTTATCGCTGCGATCGCCGCTCCCGCGGCGAGCGCCACCGCTATCAAAAGAAGCGTGGCGGCAACGCCCGTGAGAGCGTATTGAATATATTTCGCTTCCTCGTTGCTTCTCTCCGCCGTAACCGTATATTTAGGTATAACGCCGTCCGTTATCGGCGCCGCTATCACTACGTTTTCGACGTCTATACACATTCTCAACGTGCCCGCGCGCAATTCCTCGATAAGCTTTTGCGCGAACTCTCCCACGTTCGTCAGCGCGTAATCGAATTCGGTATCCGCGCCGTATTCCAGTACCTTCACGCCGTCCCTGTAGAATGCTATCGAACCGTCCGCGTTCACCGATACGGTCGCGCGCGCAGTCCCCGTAGTATAGAAAGCTTTATACGGCTCGTCCGCAAAGGCTTTGTATCCGTCGCATTCGGTCATACTTTCAAACACGCTTATTGCCGTATTACCGCTGAAATATTGCATTACCGCAAGATTCACTCTCACGTTCTCGCCCTCGACGAGCACGTCGCCGTAGAATCCCTTTTCTCCGCTGCCGTCTATGATAAAGCCGTTCTTAAATAATGTTTTCACCGCGCACCTCTTGTTTTCTAATTATATAAAAGGTGCTTCCCGGTGTCAATACCGCGCTTTGCGCATGCCGTATACGGGCATATAAAAAGCCCGCCTTTTTACGGCGGGCTGTAAAATCGGAATAGGCGATTCGGGTTACCTTATAACGGTTTCCGGGATAGTGACCACGGTGGAATCGATATTCTTGAATACCATCTCCACTTTGGCGGGCACCCCCTCCACGGTAGTTGAAGCGCTGATCGTGCAGTTACCGCCTTTGAGGGTAAGCTCTATCTTCCTGAGTTCTATTCCGCCGAAAGAAATATCGGCGTCGCTTCTCGCCATATATACCTTATATTCGCGCGAATATTCGTAGTTCTTCCCGTTGAAAAGCTCTTCGACGGCATATCCCGCCAAAGGATCGGCGTCTTCGGAGGTTTCCGGAACGTATCTTCCGTAATCGCTTACCCAGCCGTCGGCGGTCTTCGTATAGGTATAAAGGTATCCGTCATCTTTGAGCTCGGTATAGTACGGCTCCGTTTCGGAATCGACGTAATAGGCTTTGTCGCCGTCGATCTTCATCGTATACGAATACTCCATATCCAATGCTTCCATCGAAACGGAGAACTCGAGGCTTTCGGCTGTTTCGAGCTTCTCCCTGAAATCGTCGATTTTCGTAACGCTGTTGCAAGCGGAAAGCGCAAAACTCATCGCGATAAAGATCGCGATCGTCAAAATTACAGATAATTTTTTCATTGTTATTCCTCCTACGGAAATTGTATAAGAAGTTTTCTTCTTTGTCAATATTCTATAGAAGTTTTCTTCTAAAATTGAAGCATGTTCGTTATCGCTTCGAGAATAAAGGAACTTCGACAAGAAAAAGGCATGAGTCAGGCGCAACTGGGCGCCGCTATCGGCGTGAGTCAAAAAGCGGTGGATTACTGGGAGCGCGGCGTGAACGAGCCCAAAGCCTCGTATATTTACAAAATGGCTGAAGTTCTGGAGGTATCCTCGGACTATCTTTTAGGGCTCAAGGACTGGTAGAAGTCCGCCGTAAATCGAATCTTATACGCGAAAACAAGCATATCGTATACATGATTTTGCAAAGCTTTCGGTAACTTAATTTTTATTTATATTCTTTTATATTTAATTTTCCGTTTCGTAGATCTTTACTTCGTTGTCCGGCAACAGTTCATAGGTAAGCTGTAAATCAAAGGAATTGCTAAACACCACACCCCATTTATTTGAATCTCAAGACCATACTATCGGATATACGGACAGATAAAAGTTTTCTTTATCTTCCGTAAAAAACTTGACGGGATCGTTACTTCCGTCAGATATATATTTAGATAATATACACTTGTCATTATCCTTTCCGTACGCCGCTGTTAACTTTCAAACGAAACCACTCGCTCAAATTTGTGCTTGTATATGCTTTTTCGTTTGTTTACGGGGACTGTGATTGTATGTGCTCTGCGTTTAGCTCGTCAGGTTTGCTCCGCTCTGCGGAGCAAACTTGCGGCCGCCTCGCGCCCTGCGGCGCGAGAGACCGCGGACCGTTTAAGGATACCGTGACGGGACCACTCGCTCAAATCTGTGCTTGTATGTGCTTTTTCGTTTGTTTACGGGGACTGTGTGATTATATGCGGTTCGTTCAGCTCGTCAGGTTTGCTCCGCGTTGCGGCGCAAACTTGCGGCCGCCTCGCGCCATGCGGCGCGAGAG
>JADINF010000047.1 GCA_017694145.1 Candidatus Stercoripulliclostridium pullicola | reverse complement strand
GCGTTGCTTATAGTTTTCTTTATTGAGATAGTCGTGTTTACCGAAGGATCCGCGCCTGAAGTATCGGATACGTTTTTCGCTGTCTACGGCGTGACTATGTTTCTTACCTCTGTTGCGGGAATTACCGCGTTTGCTCTGAGTATAAAATTCAGAAGAGCTTTTAACGGCATAATTTCACGGGCTCCGGCGTCCGACGAACTTCCTGCCGTAAACGAGTACAGGGCGAAAACGTTTGCCGCGGCGAAAGCGCGCAACGGATCCCGTAAAGCAGGCGTCGCCGTGATAATCTCAGGCGTGGTATTGATGATACTGCTTATCGTAATAGACACGATTCAGGCTCCCGAAAGCGAAGATTTCGGACCCGCATGCGTTGCCGGCATAATAGTCGGAATAATTTTCACGGTAGCGGGGATCTTCATTTTGACCTTTTCCAAACAGCGCATAAGTTCCGGTGACGGCGCCGCCGCGAACGGGCGGAACGTAGAGGAGATCATAGACGACGCGCAGGGGCGCAAGCAAGGGTATTCCTTACAGACCGACGCCAATCTTCAGAGCCTTAAATATCTTTTTCCTAATCCCGAATTGCGCGGGAAAGCGGAAGAATTGAGGAGAAAGCAGAGTAAACACACGACCGTCGCGCTTATCGTTTCCACGTTTGCGGGACTTCTGACGGCGCTTCTGTTCTTCTCGTCGCTCGTTCTGTCCGTCGGCGCGCCGCACGGATACGGCGTTCCTTTCTTCGTTACGCTCGTGTTCGTTGCGGTATTCTGTACCGTTCTGCCTTCTGCCGTGCAGCTCGATAGGTTGGAGAAACTTCAGAAAAAAGAGCTCGACGAAAATCCCGAGTATGCCCTTAACCGAAAGATATACGCGGAATACGAAGCACATTCCAAGATAAAAGGAAAAGTTTTGCCGATAGCTTACTGCTTGAGTATAATTGCGGGCTTTGCCATAGCCGCGGCGTTACCCGACAGGTTGTGGTCGTTGTGCTCCGTAATACCTTTGATGGCGGGACTTTACCTCAACTCGTTTTTCGTCACGCAACTGCGTAAAAAAGTCATCCCCATAGAACGCGAAATAGACGAAAAAGAAGCCGCCGCGGCTTGCGTTCACGTCCCTGCGGATTATTCCGTATCCGTCGAATCCCCCGCGGAAGAATACGTTATTGCGGAGAAGGACGACGATGACGAAAGATATTAAGCAAAATTACCCCGCATATAAAGAAGAAGCTTTGCGCGCCTGGTTCGGTATGTGGCTTACGGCAGACCGCACGGGAATAGAGGAGCTTTTCGCCTCCGACGCCGTATATATCGAGAGCTGGGGTCCGAGATACGCGGGATTGAAACGAATATGTCAATGGTTCGACGAGTGGAACTGTCGCGGCAAGGTGAGAGTATGGGACATAAAGGACTTTTACCATAAAGGCGACAGGACCGTAGTCGAATGGTATTTTGCCTGTGTTATGAATGACGGTGGCGAAGATTGCTTCGAGGGCATGACCGTCGCCGAATGGCGCGACGGGAAAATATGCTATCTAAGAGAATACGGTTCGAATACCGACAATTACGATCCTTACGCCGTTTCGGGCGAGCCCGTTTTCAAAGACGAAAAGATCAAATGGTTCTGAAATCACAAGGAGCGACTTTAAGGAATATGGGAGAACTGAGAAAAATACCTAACGTCGGAAATACTACCGAAAAAGCCCTTATATCGATGGGTTATACGACGATAGAGTCGTTAAAAGGAAAAACGGCGGACGAACTTTACTTAGAGGAGTGCGCTTTGCGCGGAGAACTTATCGACCGCTGTCAGCTGTATCTGTACCGCGCCGTCGAATATTTTGTCAATACGGACGCCCCCGATCTTTCCAAATGCCCTTGGTGGCTATGGAAAGACGAATTTACGGAGCCTTCGCCGTGCGGCGCGGTCTGCGCGGAATGCGAGTCTTTTCCAGTAAAGTGCGCGGGTTGTCGCAAAATAAAAGGCAAAGTATATTGGTCTGAATACGCAGGATACGATGTCTGTCCGGTATACGATTGTTGCGTAACGGTTAAAGATATGACCGATTGCTCCGGGTGCAAAAAGCTTCCCTGCGAAAAATTAATGAAAGACCCCACGGTATCCGACGAGCAGAACGCGGAAAATCTTAAAAAAATGATCGATAGATTGAAAGGAAAATAAAGTCGCGAGCAATGCGCGCATGATATGCGCGACGCGGTTTAAGATGAGCCTACGGTAGAGGATTAAGTTATGTTCGGTAGAAACAAAAGTGACAAATCACGTAAGGAGATAGAAGCCGTAAGAAAGAATTACGACCTGAACGCGCAGAAAGAGTGGGAAAGGCTCGACGGGTTCAGTTTCGAATTCGAGATAGCGAAACGCTATCTTAAAAAGTTTATGCGCGGAAAAACAGTGCTCGACATAGGCGGCGGTCCCGGCAGGTACAGCGTGTATCTTGCCGAACTCGGTTACGACGTCACGCTCGTCGATCTGAGCGAAGGAAACGTAGAACTTGCCAAACGCAAATTCCGAGAATACGGCGTGAAAGCGGAAGCGCACGTTTGCGACGCGCGGGATCTTTCCGCTCTTGAGCTCGGTAAATTCGATAACGTTCTTCTTATGGGACCGCTGTATCATCTTTCAGCGGTAAGCGACAGAGAAAAATGCGTTGAGGAAGCGAAGAAGCACCTTGCGGACGACGGGGTACTGTTCGCTTCGTTCATAACCATTACCGCTGGATACAATTATTATCTCGATACCGCGCCCGAAAATCTTATCGACGAACCAGCGCTCGATCTTTTCGACCGTATGGCGAAAGACGAATCGTGGAGCGGACGGGCTTTTACGCAGGCGACCTTCATCAACAGCGTCGAAGTACTGCCTTTTTTCGAAAAGCTCGGATTCGAGAAACTCGCCCTTCTCGGACAGGAAGGGCTTGCCGGTCCGCGCCTTACCGCGATCGAAGCCGCGAGCGAAAAGGTCAGACAAAAATATCTCGAAATATCGCTCAAAGTCTGCGAAAATCCGCAGTATTACGCATACAGCAATCATCTTTTATATGCGGGAAGGGTGAAAAGGTAAGCTACAGCGCCGCTATAACTTTAACCGCAGATTGAAAAAGTCATTAAGGTCTCAGGCTAAATTTTCAGATACCGCGCGTTATGGCTTGCGGTAAACTCTAACGTAGTCTATTACGAAATCGTAATGTTTGCTTTTGTCGTTTTT
>JADINF010000005.1 GCA_017694145.1 Candidatus Stercoripulliclostridium pullicola | reverse complement strand
CATGCGCCGCAGTAGCTTCGTCAAGAGGATATTCGAAGGTGTCCGCCGCGTAGTCGGCTATGTTCGCTATGTACCCTAATCCCACGGCGCCCGCCGAATACATCTGATAAACGAGCCCGTAGTACGCGGTAAGAGGTTCGGTGATAAGTCTGTCGTAGCAATACTCGGAATACACCCCGCATAACGCAAGTCCCACCGCTTTGTCGTATGCGGCAGACGCGGAATTTTTGGCTCTGACATAAGCGTCGGTAGCGAACTCCTCGATGTTGTCGCTTGCGTTTTTAAGCATTTCGATAAGATCCTTATCGTTGAGCTCCGCCGCGGCGTCTATCGATATTTCGTAAGTTTCGGATACCGAAAGCACAAGTTTGAACTTCTGCGTACTCAGATTTTGAACTGCCGCGCTGTCGGGATATTCCTCTTTCGCTTCCTCCATGCGCCTTAGAAGCGAGAACGCGCCCTCGTGGTCTATCGTAACCGTAATGCCCTTCGCGGAAGCCGTCGCCGTAACGCTCGCGTCAACGGTACTCTGTATCGACGCGATATTCGCGGAGTCCTGAGCCGAGACCAATACGCTGACCGCTTTGTTATCCTCGCTGAGATAGCCGTAATCGACGCTCAGCTCGATTATTCTTTTGACGGCGACGTCCAGTTTCTCGCCTACTATTCCCGTTTCGTTATACAGTAATACCTGTCCGTCCTCGTTCTCGCCGCGCACGTTAGTCACGGTGTTTTCTCCGTCGGTTATCAATTCCACGGCGGGGTTGATGTCCAGACTCACATAAGCGCGATCGGCATCCTTATCCTCTCCGTCGTCCTTAGTGCAGGCGACCAGGCAAGTCGAAGCCACCGCAAACAATAATATCGCAATAAGTATTTTCTTTTTCATGACACGTCTCCTTTTGCTTTTTTCGCAATGTACCCGTTAAACACGGCAGGCTATGCGTTTTATTGCACGCCGACGCAATTTTCCCAAAAATTTTCCGTAGAACCGTATTCGCGCGCTATTCCGTCCACGAAAGCGGAATATTCTTCGTCCGTAAGCGCGTCGCGTACCCTGTCGTATCTTTCGCGGAATATCTCCGTCCTCGTCTCGTATATCGCGGTCACGACCGAGCGCATCTCGCTTATATATTCCGCTACGGTAGTCGGCACATGCGATAACGTTTCGGTAAGGTTCGGATCTATTCCCGACCTTGCGAGTATCCCGCGGTATTCGGATAGCGACGATAAAATCGTCTGCGGCGTTAAGTTTTCAAGTATCTTACCGAAATCTATCGCGGCAAATTCCTCGAAGGCTTCGAATATCGCCTGTGGATCGGTAATGCTCTCTATCGCGGACGAAGCGAGCGAGAAAACGAGATCTTCGAATTCTTTGCCCGCCAAAACGGCAAAATCGTATAATTCGTCGTAAAACTCGTCTTTGGAAGTAATATCCACTCCGAAGTTTTCGGCATAATCCGTGAGAAGCGCCTCCATTTCGTCGGTCATAGCCATGAGCTTGTCGCTGAAATAAGCTTCGTCGAATCGCTCCGTCACGCTCCAGTAATCGGTAAGCACGGCGCTCGGATTGTCCCTCGAGAAAGTTATTTTGAGATTTAGTATGCCTATTTCGGCTAAAGCTCGCGCATTGGAAACGAAATCGTCGGTCCCGGCGAGAAGCGCGGTACTAATGTAATCGTATAATTGGGAATCCACGATATAACTTTCGTGTAAACTTATAAGTCCGTCGGCATTTACGCCTGCGGCTATCCTCTCGCCGTAGGCTACGGCGGCGTTTTGCATGGCGCCGACAAGATCGCTCGTCTGCTTCGCTCCCTCGACTCCGAGGATCTCGCCCATCTCGCTTACTCCGACGACATCCTCCGCCACCGCGACGTACGCTCCCTTATCCTTGAAATAACCGCGCAGATTTTCCGCCGCACCCGATAACAATTTTTGCCCTTTCCCCTCGCTTCCGCTCAAGCGCACCGCGCCCGCTGCGGTATTCAAATCTATATATCCGAGCCTCGCCGCGGTATCCGTATATGCGACTACGGCTTCGTCGAGAGATTTGCCTTTTATAGCGTTCAACGTGCTTTCGTCCGACAATACGACGTCCGCGTCCGCGTTAAGGGAATTCACGCTCAATACCGTTCCGTCCGTATCGGTCACGAAGGAAACGGCGGGATTTATTTCGAGGGCGAAAACGTAAGTTTCGTCGTTTTCCGCGCCGCCGAAAACGCCCGCCACAGCGAGAGAAACAAATACGACTACCAGCACGGCGGCGACTCCCGCAAGCCCCCAGAAACCCGCTTTCCTTCCCGAATATGCGGACTTTTCCTCAGGCTTGTATTCTTTGCGCTCAGCCAAAATGGGAGCGGCGCGGACTTCGTCCGACATTTCAGGCGCCATTGCGTCGAATTCCTTATTCAACCGCTTTTTCCAGGATTTCATTTATCTTCCTCCTTTAACGCCTCTTTGAGTTTATCCACTGCGCGCTTATATTTCGAAGTCACCGTTCCGGTGGGACAGCCGATTATATCGGCTATCTCTCTGTGCCTGTATCCCCATACGACGTGCAGTACCACGATGCGCTGTTCCTCTTCGTCGAGCCTCTCCCTCATCGTCGTGACGAGGAGATCTTTTAGCGCCGCCCTGTCCGCTATCTCGTCGGCAACGCCGCTACTATCATATATCTGTTTTCGCCTGCTCGCCTCCGCGCGAAGCTCGTTCAGAGCCGTATTCTTCGCTATCTCCAGTATCCACGCGAGCCCGTTCGTCCCCGGTCGGTAACTCCGGATATTGCTTTTTATTTTGAGATAAACGTCCTGCAAGGCGTCCTCCGTATCGAAGCGGTTGCCGAGGTAGGTGTGCACAAAAGCGTATACCCCGCGCTTCGTTTCTATATACAGCCTCTCGAAGGCTTCGTTGTCGCCTGCGGCTATGCGCGTAAGCATAGCGTCTATCGTATGTTTTCTCACCCTGTCACCCGTAAGTTAAACACACCCCGAACTCGAATTGTTGCATAAGCGTGTGAAAATATTATATCACGTAATGAAAACAGTTAAAGCATTAACTTATATGTAAATCGATTACTCCCGATAAGATATAAGTCTACGATATTGACAAAGCTCACCGACAGCTATACTATATTATTATCTTTAATAAATTGAACAAAAAATTTCAGTTTCTACATCGGAGGGAAAATGGGCATTGACGAACTTATCCGTAAAGCCGAATCGGGCGACCCGATAGCACAATATGAGCTTTCTAAAAAATACAGTGACGGAGACGAAGTAGAAAAAAATTACGACAAAGCCCTCTACTGGGCTGAACTTTCCGCCGCGCAGAACTGTCCAGAAGGTATAAATTCGTTAGGCTTTTGCTACGAACGCGGTATCGGCGTCGGAAAAGACGAAATCGAAGCCGCTAAATGGTTCCGTAAAGCCGCTGAGCAAGGCTATGCTAAAGCTCGATGCAATTTAGGCAATTGCTATGTAAACGGTACCGGCGTCGAAAAAGACGAGGTCGAAGCCGTCAGGTGGTACCGTAAAGCCGCAGAGCAAGGCTATGCCCGTGCGCAATGCAATTTAGGCTTTTGCTATGAATACGGTATCGGCGTCGAAAAAGATGAGGTCAAAGCCGTCAGGTGGTACCGTAAAGCCGCAGAGCAAGGTGACGCCACGGCGCAATGCAATTTAGGAACTTGCTATTACAATGGTACCGGCGTCGAAAAAGACGAGATCGAAGCCGCCAAGTGGTACCGTAAAGCCGCAGAGCAAGGTGACGCTCAAGCGCAACGCAATTTAGGCATTTGCTATGAACACGGCACCGGCGTAAAAAAAGACGAGATCGAAGCCGTTAAATGGTACCGTAAAGCCGCAGAGCAAGGATTTGCTCAAGCGCAATTCAATTTAGGCGTTTGCTATCATGACGGTATCGGCGTAGAAAAAGACGAAGTTCAAGCCGTTAAATGGTTCCGTAAAGCCGCAGAGCAAGGATACGCTGTGGCGCAATGCTTTTTGGGCATTTGCTATGCTAACGGCATAGGTGGCAAAAAAGACGAAACCGAAGCCGTCAGGTGGTTCCGTAAAGCCGCAGAGCAAGGATTGGACGAAGCCCGTATCGCTCTCGATGAGTTGGTGAAAACAAGCGCCGAGGAATCGGAGGAAAAATGGGAACTTGCCAACGCCGGCAAGCGCTACGATCTGTTCGTCTCTTGGAATCACAAAGATAAAGAGGTCAAAGACAAACTGGTTGCGGGTATAGAAAGTTTTAATTTCGACGACACCGAAAAAAACGACGAACGGGTGTTCCCCCACTACCGCGCATGGGAAAGCGACAGGGACGCGAACGACGAAATAAAACAAAGCGTACTGAACGCCATAAATAATTCAAAATATTTTCTCGTTATTTTGTCGGAGTATTCTATAAAAAGCGAATGGGTACGTCTTGAAGTAAAAGCTGCTCTCGACCGCGTGGAACGCGGGATATGGTCTCCCAAAAACCTGCTGATAATATACCATAACTCGCAAAACACGGACGTATGCTCGGCTATCGACGCACTTGATGAAGACGACGTGTTCCGCAAACTCAAAAAATACGCGGCTCAATTTACCGAGAACGGTTGCGACGACCGAACTATAGACAATATTTGCAACCGCATCAAACTCGGACTGGAAGAAAGCGCGGTCTTTAACTACCGCTATCGGATGACGAAAGAGAACGACAATTTCAAATACAGCCTTCGCAATCAATATGTGCGCAACGACAATAACGATTTCTGCGGTATTGCCGACGCATTGCTCTCATTCGAAGAAGGCTATATACAACGTAATGTGTATAGCGTCCCTGACGGCGCGGAGATCGAATTCGCAAATCTTGCCGAAAAAGATAACTTTTTCATTGTCGGCGAAGGAGGCTCGGGCAAAAGTCTTTACGTCAGCAACCTTATGCGAAATTATTTCGATACCACTCATTTTTTCCTTCGCATAAACGTGATAGATTACGATGATTACATTGAAAACTGTAATAACCTCACCGATTTATTCTCTAAGGAACTCAATCGCTACCTTGTCGATTCGGACGAATATCATTCCCCGCGCATATTGGAAAGAGCGCGCGGCGACGCCGGAAATCCTATTACCGTAATATTCGACGGACTCGACGAGATCAGCTCCGAAAAGAGAAAAAAACTTATAGAACTTATACGCGATTATCTTAAACGCAATCGAACCGACCGCTTTATTTTTACTTCGCGTACCGCCGAATGTTTCGACGATCTTAAACTCGTCCTCAACGGGAAACTGTCATTATGCGAATTGAGAGGTTTCGATGAAACTCAGCGCAAAAAATTGTATGACAATATTAAGTCAAAGCTATATGACAAAGCCGGAGAACGCAAACCGCCGAAAAGCGATACGCATTGGGGACGCGATCTTTATATTCCGACAGATAACCCGATAATCGGCGACGACTTCAAAGCGGATTTCTTTGTACATCTCGATTCGATAGGAGACGAGATCAAGAAAAACCCTCTGCTCCTATCAAACCTAATATTCATTTATCTCAAGAACCGCGGAAAAGATTTTCCTACAAGCAAATACGCGATTGTAAAAAAATCGATAGGCATATTCATAGACGATCTCGAGAACGACCGAGGGATCGTTTCCCGTTTCCCATACCGTCAATATCTTACTAATGATCGGCTTAAAGATATGCTCGGCAATATCGCTTTCCGCAAGCTCCAAGGCTGCGCATACGATTTCCGCAAACTGCTTATAGAATACTTTAAAAACGGTCACTGCCTGAACAATCACGATCCAGAAACCGTAGGAAACGAAATATACGACTACTTAAGCCGCAGAGCCATAATCACTTCCGACAAAATAACGCACGATATTTTCACCGCTTATTTTGCATGCTGCTATATTTTTGATAATGTCTACGAGACCCGTTGCCTTTACGATAACTATTACTTAAGTTTCCGCAAAGGGCTTTCGGGAGATCCCGAATACTGCGGCGAAATTTATCTTCGGACTCGAATGAACCCGGAAGGAGAATTCGGACGAGCCGACGGTATGTGGCCGGAAGTGTCTTCGGAATTCATTATGAAGCTCGATTCGGAAATACATTCGCTTTCTTCCGCTCCGATGTCGGAGAACAATCCAAATTATCCGGTATTCGATACCACGCTTACGCTCGCATTGAAAAAGCGCGGCTTTTCCGACGACGCAATAAAAGTATTACGTGAATTTGCGATACGAAACAACGGCTTTTATTTCAGGGATTTCATATTGAAATATCTGGATATATAACTCGTAGTGTCTTATATTAATCACGCATATATTAATAAATAAGTTTCGGGTTTCGCCCTATCGGGCGAAACTAGCGCATCCCTCTGCAATGCAAACTAGTTGCATTACAGGGGATATGTGCTTCTGAAGGCGCGCTAAAAAGGGAGTGCCTCGACGGTGCTCCCTCTTGGCGCGCCTGTTCTTAAGGAACAGCGGCAGTTGCTCTCGTACAAATATTCGCTTTTCGTTTGTGTATATTTTTTGCTTTTTGAGATGCTTCTGCAGTTTGCCGCCAGGTTTTGCCCTATCGGACGAAACTAGCGCATCCCGCCGCAACGCCAATAAAAGCGTTGCGG
>JADINF010000046.1 GCA_017694145.1 Candidatus Stercoripulliclostridium pullicola | reverse complement strand
ATTCAGAGGAGCGGGAGTAGCCGCGGGAGAATACCATTCTTTCGTATCAAGTTTAAGCATGAGACCGCCGGCCTGTTGCGCCTGAGCATACGCTTTCGCCATGGATTCGGCTTCGGCTGCCCAGCCTTCCTGAGCTCTCTTTTCGTAATCGGCGTCTTCCTCGGTCACCTTTCCTTCATCGTCGGTATACTTGGGATTGGCGGTTTTCCAGTTGTCAATGGTGTACTCCGCGAGTCCGCCGAGAGCGGCGCCTTCGCCCGCGATATACGCTTTAGCGAAAATGTCGCGTTCCGCAACGTCGTCGATCCAGTTGTCGTACATGTTCTGCGCGTCGAACGGGATATAGAACTTCTTTGTGATAGTATCGTCGGAGGTAGCCGTGGTCAGACCGGTGACCGCGGTAAGATCGATATAGAATCCGGGATTATCGCCTGCGGCAACGTATTCCGCGACGGTGTAGGTTTGATCACCGTAAGTAAGGGTGGCGTATCCGTCGAGTCCCGTGAAATCGATGGAGAAATATCCGTTCTTCGCTTCGCCTTCTCTCTCATAGAAGCCGAGAACGACGGCGGGTTTGACGTAAACGTCGAGAACGGCGTTAGTCGCGGCGAAAGAAGTATTGGCGGGCAGAGTCACGTCGAGCGACAGTTTGAGGGTGAGCTCGTCGGGATTGCCGGTGAAGGGTTTCTCCGCGGCTTTGGACTCGGCGGCGAACGCCACGTCTTTAAGACCGAAGGAAACGGCGATGTTGCCTTTCTCGAGCGCTTTCTTATAAGAAATGTCGAGTCCGGTAAAGACGTTTTCGCCGGCGGTAGCAACCTTGAGAACTATCTCGGGGACTACCAGCGTGCTGAAATCTACGTCGCCCGCTTCGGAAAGCTTAACTCCGAGAAGGATGTCGGTCGCGATATCGATAAGATCCATATAATCGTTGAGCGAGTCGCCGATAAATCCCATAAGGGTGGGGAGAACCTTGCCGAGAGCGTTGACGTTGATGCCGAGTTCGTAACCGCTATCGGTCGTATAGTCGGCGTTGCCGTTGGTGTTGAACAGCGCGCTGAGAGAGCCGATGAGTCCGGTATATCCGCCTACGAGGTCGTTGACGATGCCGGTTTCGAGCTTCGAGGTGTCGATGTCCTCGATAAGACCGATTATGGCGGGCACGAGCTTGTCACGGATAAGACCCGCGTTCTCTGCCTGGGAAAGCTTCGACCATTTGAACGAGGAAGCGGTCAGGGGCTGACCTATGTAAAGGTATTCGCCCTCGTTCGTGGCTTCTGCGTAAAGCCCTATTACGTTCTTGTTCTTAGCGGTGTCTTTGACGATCAGGGACGCCCAGTTGTTGTTGGCGGTATTCTCGTCCATACTCGCGGCAAGAGAGATCTCGAGCCCGATGTCGATATCGTCGTCGGTGCCCGTGGTCGCTGCGTTGACGTAAATGGTCGCGGAAAGACTCGCCTCGTCTTCGATCGTGCCTACCGTGCCGATAAGGTTGTCGAGAGAAGCGACTACGCCGTTGATCGCGCCGCCAAGGTCGGTCTTGTCGGTCGGCTTCACCGGTTCTTCCTTTCCGGGGTCGTCGGTAGGTTTCTTGTTATTATTCTTGTCTTTACACGCAAACGCGGTAAACGCAAGAATACCTACGAGAAGCAACACCAAAAGAACGATTAGTGTTTTTTTCTTTTTCATAGATACCTCCATGTGAGTAGTCTTTTTTGTGACTTCATTATATTATTTGGCGCGCGCGCTGTCAATATCTAAAATCCGCGCAGGCGCGCTTCATAGAATAGTCACTACGGTTTCACTTAGCCGATTTTGATGATTTTTCCGCAAACGGGCTTCCGTTTTGCGGTATTCGGGATAAAAAACTACCGCGTCCTGAAATCAAAGGCAATTTTTTCCTCCTTCGGACGCGGTAAAATGTTTACTTTTATTTATTCGACGGGTCCGGGCTTTGCCCGCGCATTTTACATCCTCGTCGTCTTGTCCTCTCCTATCCCGTACATACCGTCCACAACGTATTTTCTGCCCTTCGTGTCTACGACGAAACCGTATATTTTACCGAAAGGAAGGGCGTAATAAACGTCCGCCACGAGCAGCTTGATCGACATAAGGAAAGTGGCGTCTATCTCGAAACGCAGATCCACCGTTCCGAAGTCGTCGCGTATCTCCCATACCGGAGAACTGCGTTTCTCTCTGAAGAATTTTACGGGAGGGAGGGGGAACGCTTCGCCCTCTTTCCAAATAAGATTTTCGTTGTAAGCGTCCTGATCCGTAGACTGGTTGCGGGTAAGATTGAAAGCGAACGCCTCTCCGTTCAGATACCCCATCGTCGTCAGCCAGTCGTAATGCGCTTTATAAGGATAATAGCCTTTGTGATCGTCGATTATCCCCACCGAATATTCGCCGGTCAGGAACCTTTCGCCGTTCAGCTCGACGTATCCCTCTGCTTTCAGAAAATCCTTCTCCGAATACAGCGGCTTATTCTCCCCGAAAGGTATCGACACCACCGACGGCGGCGACATCCTCGTCAGTTCGACTTCGAGAGCAAATCTGCCGCACTTACCTTCGGAATACCCTTTCGCGCGGGCTTTGCCCCGTAAGAGGTCGTTCGTTATCCTGTATTCGGAATTCGCCGTTTTGAGATAACACTCGTCGTCTATGAGCTGAGAAGCCACCTTCGCTTTCTTTACCGGCACGATATTGCGCCACGAGGATATTTTTTTCGTCCTCTTGTCGTACCACACGAAAATGGAAAATCCCATCGGTCCCGTGTTGTAGACCGCGGACACCAATATCCCCTCTTTCAAATGAAGCTCTACCGCCTCCCATTCGGTGAGGCGGGATTTCTTCATGCAGTCGGGCATCCACCTTCCGCAAGGCTTCTCGCAATCGATGAGATTGAGCTTGCGGAAAGGCTCCGCGAACGTGCCGAAATGCGCTTTTCCCCCTTCGACTATCGCTTCCGGCGTAGGTACCGGAATTCTTTTTTCGGATATGTATTCGGGATATTCAGCCATATTTCGTCCTCCGTTCGTTTTAATATATTCATTTTAACATTACGCCGCGCCTTTATCAAGAGCCAAATTTCGCTTCGGCGACAATATTTCGCTCGCGCGCGCTTACGCGCTCCGCGCGCCTCGCCCGTCAAATATATTTTGCGCCTGTTCTCATTTTTACTTGCGCCTTGTTGCTCTTTTGTGCTATGATATGCTCAAGGTAATTTGGCATAAATCAATGCTTGACCATCAGCTTTAGGAGGTATAAATGAAAGTTCAATTCACCGAAACCGTTTTGCGCGACGCCAATCAGTCGCTCATCGCCACACGTCTGCCTTTCGAGAAATTCGAAGGCATTTTGAGCACAATGGACAAAGCGGGCTACTACTCGGTGGAATGCTGGGGCGGAGCCACCTTCGATTCCTGCCTCAGATTCCTCAACGAGGATCCGTGGGAAAGACTGCGTAAGATAAGAGCCGCTATGCCCAACACCAAACTTCAGATGCTGCTGCGCGGGCAGAACCTGCTCGGCTATAAGCATTATCCCGACGACGTCGTTCGCAAGTTCGTCGAGAGAAGTATCGCCAACGGTATCGATATCATAAGGATATTCGACGCGCTCAACGACCTGCGCAACCTCGAGGTCGCCGTCGACGAAACCAACAAGAACAACGGACACGCTTCGATAGCCATTTCCTACACGACGAGCCCCGTGCACACCATCAAGAAATTCGCCGCTATGGTGAAAGACATGGAGAAAATGGGCGCGAAGTCGATCTGCATCAAGGACATGGCGGGCGTTATGAGCCCTCAGGAAGCCACCGACCTCGTCAAAGCCATCAAGGACGCCTGCTCCCTTCCCCTCGTACTGCATACTCACTGCACGACGGGACTTGCGTTCATGACCTGCTTAAAAGCCGTCGAAGCGGGCGCGGACGTCATCGACACCGCTATCTCCTGCTTCTCCGGCGGCACCTCTCAGCCCGCTACCGAAACGCTCGTGTACGCGCTGAAACAAATGGGATACGAAACCGATATCGACGAAAAAGTGCTCGTCGAGATCAACAATTACTTCAAGCCCATCCGCGACGAATATCTGGCGTCCGGGCTCCTCGATCCGAAAGTCATGGCTACCGACACACAGGCTCTTAACTACAAGATCCCCGGCGGCATGCTCTCCAACCTTATCTCCCAGCTTAAGATGCAGAACGCTATCGACAAGCTCGACGAAGTTCTGCTCGAAACCCCGAGAGTTCGCGAAGACCTCGGTTATCCTCCTCTCGTCACGCCCATGAGTCAGATGGTCGGCGTACAGGCGGCGAACAACGTACTGCTCGGCGAGCGCTATAAGAATATCGGTAAAGAAGTCAAGGCTTACTGCCGCGGCGAATACGGTCGGGCTCCCGGCAAACTCAATCCCGAACTCGTGAAGAAGGCTCTCGGCGACGAGAAACCCATAACCGGACGTTTCGCCGACACGCTCGAACCGCAGTTCGAGAAGACGAAAGCGGAGCTCGGCGACACCGCCCGTTCCGACGAAGACGTACTGAGCTACATCGCCTTCCCGCAGATCGCCGAAAAATTCTTCGCGGCGCGCAAAGCGGAAGAAGAGAAGCACGTCAAGTATACCATCGAGCCTTTGAAGGAGGATAAATGATGTTAGCAGCCGTTGAATCCATTTCGATAGGCGAGAGTTTCGCTCTTTCCGGAGTATCGATAGGCATTATAATGGGCGTGCTCGCCTGTATAATGTTGCTTATATATCTTGTGTCCTGGCTTTTCCGCCGCTTCGACGAATGGAACTCCAAGAGGAAAGGCAAGATCCCGCCCGTAACGGTAGACGCCACGGCGGCGGAGCCGGTAGCCAAAGCCCCCGGCAGTTGCGGCGATCTCGTTCTCATCGACACCACCGAGCGCGAAGCCGCCATGATAATGGCGATCGTAGCCGACAGCACCGAAACCCCTCTCAACGAGTTGCGTTTCATCTCCATCAAGCAAATCAAGGAATAAAAGGAGCTTTCTTCTATGAAATATAAAGTTACGTTAAACGGAAAGATTTACGAAGTCGAAGTCGAGAAAGGCGAAGCGGTCATCGCGAAAGAATACGAAGCGGCGC
>JADINF010000004.1 GCA_017694145.1 Candidatus Stercoripulliclostridium pullicola | reverse complement strand
TGCTTCCGTCCGCTAAAGCCAACAGCTCCGAGAGAGTCAAAGCGGCGGCATTTGCGGGCATAATAGCGGAAGCGGCGTCGATGGCGGATTTCGTTATCATAGACGCGCCGGCAGGGGTGGACGCGGGATTTCACCGCGCCGTGTCCGCGGCGCGCGAAGCGATAGTCGTCACCACGCCGCACGTCAGCGCGATACGCGACGCGGACAGGACGGTATCTTTGCTCTCTACTTACAACGTGGCTCGGATAGGGCTTGTGGTCAACAGAGTGCGCGGCGATCTCGTAAATAAGGGCGAAACCGTGCCCCCGGAAAAGATAGCCGAACTTCTCCGATTGCCTCTCTACGGAGTTATACCGGAGTCGGACGCGGTAGGGGTGTATACCGTATTGAATACTTACGGGCGCGAGGGCGCCGCGGAAGCGTTCCGAATGCTTGCCGAATACGTTATAGGAAGCGGCAGAGAGGTTTACGATTACACGAGGCGTTACCGCGGATTCTTCGGCAGGTTGAAAAGATTTTGAGGTGAACTATGTCAAGAGAAGCAGGAGAAGCCGCTTACGAACGGCTTAAGCAAAGCATGGCGCGCGACAAAACGTTGCCCGAAGGATTCATGAGTTTACTGCGCGCCGATCTCGATACCGTGTTAAAAGCGTATTTCGAGTACGGCGAAAGCGATCTCAGAGCGGAGCTTACTCCGTGGGCGGGTGAGGGCTATACGCTTACCGTCACGCTTTCCGCTCCGCGCGCCAAACAGGTAAAACTTCTTTGAGAGTGGACTGAAGGGGATAGCCTACGAGAAGTTGTCCCACTTCTTTTTCGTCCAGCTCCGCCGTCTTTTCGAAAGCGTCGTTCACCACTTCGAAAGTGGTGTACGAGTCCGCGTCTATATGCTTGGCAAGCCTTATAAGCTTCAGTCCGTCGTGTACCATCACCGTGCGGCGCACGATAGGCGAATTCAGGTGTTTGGTATACGGGATCGCTTCTGTGAGGTGCCTGTACATTTCTTTTTCTGTACCGCCTGTAGCCGATACGTACAGCAGTACCGCCATCACGCCCAGCGAATAATTCAGCGAATAGAAGTAAGAAACTAAGTATAATCCGAATACCGCGAAAGCCAGTATTATCCCGGCTATGCGCAGGGCGCGCAACGCTTTCACAGGGCTTTTGCTCAGCGCGACTATTATTCGCGCGCCGTCCAAAGGGTATGCGGGAAGCAGATTGAACGCGCCGATCGCGAAGCTTACTTCGAATACCGTTTTCGTATATATGTAAGCCGAGGGAAACGCCCACCACAGCGCGTAAAGGCAGATACATATCGCGAAGTTGGTTAGCGGTCCCGCCACGGCTATCGGCAGCGAGTCTTTTCGCGAGATGTTTTCGCCGCCCGCAAGCATTGCCCCGTACGGCATCAGCGTCACGCAATCGAGCACATAACCGCGCGAATACGCCGCGCGCGAATGCGCAAGCTCGTGAACGAGCACCACGGCTATCGTGGCGAGAAGGTATGCGTAGCCGCCTTGTAGTACGACGGCAAGCGCGAAAAGCCAGAACGCCGGATGGAATTTGATTCGTATCATACTTGTATAATATTCGCACGCTTCGTCCTTATTCGGATAAATCTTCGGCTTTCTATTGAAATCGAAACGGTTTATGTAGTATAATTATTTGAGTGCGGAATCTATAACCGTCCGATAATTCAACGGAGGCGTTTCAAATGAAGGAAAGTAAAATCTACATAAAATATAAGATCGGCAACAAAGTTTACGAAGACGATTTGTATCAGAATCAGCATTATACGATAGAGGCGAACGCGGACGGCGACAACGGCGTGCGTTTCGTATTCGTCCCGCGCGAAAAAATCGAACTCGTTTCGTTCGAATTGAAATATCTCAGGAAGACCGTGCCCGGCGAAAAGTTTTTCGTCAACGGCTATCAGGCGTGGACGACCTCGCGCGAAATGGGAGCGGACGACGTGCAGAAAGGCTTGACGCCGCTTGCCAAGGTCATACCATTCGCGAAAGTGTTGCTCGATCTCACCGGCGACTACGCATTCACGGAATACAGCGGTAAACCCGGAAGATTCCATTCGTTCACTTACACTTATTTCCGTAAAGAAAACGTCGTCGAGCTTTACGGCTCTCTCAACGAGCGCACGGGATTTACGATCTTCTCCGTAGACATGGACGCGGGCGAGATGCGTATCGCCAAGGACGTTGCGGGCGCCGTGGTGACCGAGCCTTACGAAATACTCAACGTAGTGAAGATCTCGGGCGAATACGACGAGGTATTCGATAAGTATTTTGCCGCGATGAATATCCCGAAGCCTCGTCTCACGCACATGGCGGGATACACGAGCTGGTACAATTATTTCGGCAATATCGACGAGAATATCATCAATCGCGACATCGATAATTTCGCAAGAGTAGGGGAGAACGCGGACATTTTCCAGATAGACGACGGTTATCAGACTTTCGTAGGCGACTGGATAGATCCCAATCCCGCTAAATTCCCTTCGGGAATGAAAGCGGTTGCCGACAGGATACACGACAAAGGCTATATGGCGGGACTTTGGATGGCTCCGTTCAACGCAGCGAAAAACTCCCGCGTCGCGCGCGAGCATCCCGATTGGTTCCTCAGAAAGCCCAACGGCAAGCCCGCCACAACCATTTTCAACTGGGGCGGAGCGTACACGTTCGATATCTATAACGAAGAAGCCCGCGAATACATAGCGCATTGTTTCGACGTAGTGCTCAACGAGTGGGGCTTCGATATGGTCAAACTCGACTTCCTGTATTCTCATTGCATCAAGCCGCGTAACGGTAAGTGCCGCGGAAGGCTCATGGCGGAAGGAATGGATTTTCTGCGCGAATGTGTGGGCGATAAGCTCATACTCGGATGCGGCGTGCCGCTCGGCTCCGCTTTCGGCGTGGTGGACGCCTGCCGTATCGGCTGCGACGTAGTCACGCGCTATAAAGGCAGGTATTACACCAATATGCACATCTGCGCCGAGATACCTTCCGCGCAGAATGCGATAAACAACGCGATCTTCCGTCGTCATCTGGACGGGAGAGCGTTCTGCAACGACCCCGACGTGTTCTTCCTGCGCGATTACAATATCAAATATACCGATATGCAGAAAAAGCTCCTCGCAAGAATAAATCATCTCTTCGGGAACGTGCTTTTCGTAAGCGACGACGTAGGAACTTATAACGACGAGCAGCTCGCATTGCTTTATAAGACTTTCGCGCCGAGTAACGCCATAATAATTTCCGCCGAGTACACCGACAAAGACTACATAACCGTCAAATACCTCGAGGACGGCGAGCGCAAAACGTTGGCTTTCGATCTTAAAGCGGGAGAAACCTCTTCGGAACTGTAATAATTTATTCCGGATATTCGAAGAACGGCTCGCGGAAGAAGCGAGCCGTTTTCTTTTTGCGTTACGCCCGTATACTCAAGCTTGCTCGAAAACGATGCAAACGGCGCAAGACTCACGAAGAACACAATATCGCGCGCAAAATCCGACCGAAGCAGTCGCAGCCTTTTTTTGCCTTTTACCTGTGGCATTATAACCTTGCGGTTACATATAATAAGTTGTATGGCGGTCACAGGTATAATTCTTCCCTCCTCGCGAGGAGCGGAAAGAGAGTTCGTTACTAAGCTTGCCCGTAAAGAAGGTATAGCCGTAGACGAGAATATCCATAAGGCTTACGCGGTATTGAAACTGACTTCCGATCTCGAGGAGCATAACCGTTTGACTTCGTTTTTCGTAGCGGAAACGCTTACGATGTTTTATAAATTCAGGGCTCTCGAAAGTGTAATAAAGGGATACGAAAGCGACGGATACGAGTCGGCGGCTTATCTCGGAGCGTTATTGTCGGTGGAGCTCGAGGAGGAGCGTAAACGCATTTACGCGGCGACCGAAGGTCTGGAATGCATAGCGCCCGAGAGCCTGCTCGATCTGCGTTTGGAGGAACTCAAGGAAGGCTGGGCGGGGCTTAACGAACTGGGCAGGATGTTGCTCCAACAGTGTTCGGAAGGAGAGGAGGTGTATTCGCTCGTTCCCTACTTCATTACCGGAGAACCTCTGTCGCCGCGACTCACCGTGTCGGGAGGCGAGAGACTCCGACTTACCGGAGGCGGGACGGAGAAGACAGTGCCCGCGCTTACCGGTAACGAGGAAAGGGATCTCGTCACCGCGCTTATGCGCGAGCGACCCACGCAC
>JADINF010000045.1 GCA_017694145.1 Candidatus Stercoripulliclostridium pullicola | reverse complement strand
GGTAAACCTTAAAATAAACGGTCAGGACGTAAGCGTACCGGAAGGCACGACCGTACTTGACGCCGCCAAGAAGGCGGGTATCAGAATACCCACGCTGTGCTACCTCCGCAACATCAACGCGATAGGGGCGTGCCGCGTGTGCGTGGTGGAAGTGAAAGGCGCGAGATCGCTCGTCGCGTCCTGCGTATATCCCGTAAGCGAGGGTATGGAAGTGACTACCAACAGCCAACGCGTCATAGATTCCCGTCGTACGACGGTGGAGCTCATTCTTTCCGATCATAAGAAGGAATGTCTCTCCTGCGTACGTAACGGAAATTGCGAATTGCAGACTCTTTCCGAGGAACTGCGTTGCGACGCCAATAAATACAAAGGCGCCGTAAGCGACTATCCCGTCGACGCGAGCACTCCGTATATTGTAAGGGACAACAATAAGTGCGTGCTTTGCCGCAGATGCGTGGCGGCTTGCAAGAATTATCAGGGTATCGCCGTTATCGGCGCCAACGCGAGAGGCTTCGACACGCATATCGCTTGCGCATTCGAGAAAAACCTCGCGGACGTTCCTTGCGTGGGTTGCGGACAGTGCATAGCGGCTTGCCCCACGGGCGCGCTCCACGAGAGAGAGGAGATAGACGACGTTATCGCGGCTCTTGCCGATAAATCGAAATACGTTCTCATCGCTACCGCTCCTTCGGTGCGCGTAGGACTGGGAGAGGAATTCGGTTATCCCGTAGGCACCAACGTCGAGGGCAAGATGGTCACCGCGATGCGCAAAATGGGCTTCAAAGCGGTATTCGACGTGGACTTCACGGCGGACCTTACGATAATGGAAGAAGGCGCGGAGTTTATTTCGAGAGTGAAGAACGGCGGCGTACTGCCCATGTTCACGAGCTGTTCTCCCGCGTGGATCAAATTCGTGGAGCATTACTATCCCGAATTCATTCCCAACCTTTCCACCTGTAAATCTCCGCAGCAGATGTTCGGCGCGATATGCAAGACCTATTACGCCGAGAAGCTCGGCATCGACCCCAAAGACATGGTAGTCGTCTCCGTAATGCCCTGCACCGCGAAGAAATTCGAAAAGGGCAGAGCCGACCAGTCTGCGGCGGGCGTTCCCGATATCGACATCACGCTTACCACGAGAGAACTTGCCAAGCTCATCAAGATGCAGGGCATTATGTTCAGAGAGCTCGAGGACGGCGAATTCGACGCTCCTCTCGGCATAGCTTCGTCGGCGGGACTTCTTTTCGGCGCGACGGGCGGCGTTATGGAAGCGGCTCTGCGTACCGTGGCGGACGTTCTCGAAAATAAAGATCTCAAAGCCATAGACTATAAAGCGGTCCGCGGCACGGAAGGCGTCAAGGAAGCCACCGTCAAGATCGCCGGAATGAAGGTGAAAGTTGCGGTCGCGAGCGGACTTCAGAACGCGAAGGACCTTCTTGAGAAGATCAAGAGGGGAGAAGCGGATTATCAGTTCATCGAGATAATGAGCTGTCCCGGCGGATGCGTCAACGGCGGCGGACAACCGATCAGAAGTGCGTACGAGAGGAACAATATCGACATCAGAGCGCTTCGCGCGGCGGCGATATACGACGCAGACCAAAAGAGCAAACTCCGCAAGTCGCACAAGAATCCGATCATTAAGGAGCTCTACGATACCTATCTCGGCGAGCCTAACAGCCATAAGGCTCACGGCATATTGCATACTTCTTACGAGAAGCGCAAGAAATATTAATATACGCCGCGGAAACGCGGTTCCCTCCGGGAGCCGCGTTTCCCCGTATTTTTGAAGGAGTATAATGAGTAACAATAACCGTCACAGATTCAACAACAGAAAAAAGAAGCCGTATCTCGACGAGTCTTACGTGCCGCCGTTCGACGCGGCGATACTCGGGCAGGGGCTCGAATATCTGAAGATTTCGGAAACGGTAACCGAAAAGTTGACGGGAGCAGGAATTACCACCGTATTCGAAGTGGTGCGCAGAGAGGAACGCGATTTTTATCGTATTCCCACATTTGACAAACGCAACTTAGGCGAACTGAAGAACGCTCTCAACAACAGAAGATTGCGTCTGAAGCCGCCGCAAGAAAGGGCTGAAAAGGCTCCCAAACCGGTAAATCAGGAAGCCGAAAGCAAATCTGGCGATAATAGAGACAACAACCGCAGAGAAGCGCGCGGGCGCGACGGCAAGGCAAAGGAAACGCCGCAGGCGCAAAGAGCGGACAACCGCAGAGACAATTCCGGAGGGCGAGATCAATCGGCAAAAGACGAGCGCGCGCAGGCAAGAGGCGCAAGGAACGAGCGGCAGGATAACGCGAAACGGGACAGAGATCAGCAATCCCGTAAGGAAGCGCCGCGCCGCGCCATACTCAATCCCGACGGCATAAGCGAGAAACGTACGAAGGAGGAGCGCGAGAAACTGCGTCCCAAGCGTCCCAAGACGGAGCATCCTTCCGACATATATATCAAGATAAACCGCAATAACAAGTGGGGGTTTGCCACCCGCGACGGTAAAGAGGTCATCAAGCCCGAGTACGACGACGTGTTCTCTTTCAAAGAAGAAATGTGTTGCGTGGAGCGCGAGGACGCGTTCGGATTCATAGACCGCGCGGGCGAAGTGGTCATACCGCTAGTGTACGAGTGCGCCGCGAGCTTCAGCGAAGGCTACGCCTGCGTATTCAAAGGCGGCGTGTGCGGTTATATCGACAAGCAGGGCAATACCGTGATACCTTTCGAATTCGACGCGGGAACAGCCGTTACGGACGGCGAATGTCGCGTGAAGAAGGCGGGCAAGTGGGGCGAGCTCCACATAGACAATCCCTCCGAAATACGCTGGATCAACTGATATGAAGAAACTACTCGCCGTTTTAATATGTTTAGCGATGCTTTTCGCCGTAGCGCCTACGGTACTCGTTGCCGAGGCTTCGGGCGAGAGCGCGTATATATTGCACGACGGGGTGAAGGTTTATTCGGACAATACGCTCGGCACCGTTATAGCGGAGCTTGCCGTAAACACGTCGGTGACTGTTACGGGGAGCGAACAGATAGACGGCGAAACCTATTATATATTGGATTATAACGGAAGCGTCGGTTACGTCAGGGCGGCTTACGTATATTATGCCGAATTCTACGGCGCCGAACTGAACGTGAGAGCCGCCAAATGTCTTGCGGACAAAGTGGGCGGCAGGATCAACGTTTACGCTTCTCCCGCGGAAGGAGCGGAAGTGCTGTACACGTTGTCCGACGGCGTGCGCGTGGATGTGGCGGAATGCGGTTCGGAGGAGTATTATCTCCTCATAAGGGGCGACGGCAACGGCTACGTCAAGAAGTCGGAAGTCACCGAAGGGCTGTCGCGCAATCAGCGCGTCGCGCTCGCGGTCACGCTAATATCGGTGGTATGCGTGATAGGGATTTTCGCGCTCATCTACGTTCAGCGCAACAAGGAATACATTGCGGCGCGCAAGGCGCGCAGAAACGCTTTGAAAAAAGGTACCGACCTTCCCGAATAACGTAACGGACTTACCGCAAGCGTATATAAATCGATCCGATTTTAACTAAACAAAAAAACGCGCCCGCAAGGGCGCGTATGTTTTTAGAAATAGGTGTGGCGCGAAAAACGATCAATAATTAAATGCAAAGGCGTTTCGCGCTTTGCGCGTAAGCCGATTTCACGCTTTATCCTTCGTAGATGACGTTCACGCCGTTTACGAAGGGTACGGAATTATATAGTTTGACTTCGGCTGTATCGTCCCGCACGGAATATATGCGGATACCTATGTCGCCGCCCGAATACGGCGCGCTGAATATGCGCTGTCCGAATTGATTGAGAGAGGACAGGTCTCCGTCTCCGTTAAATTGCGTTACCTTGCCGTCGCATATAAGCTCGATGCGGAAGCCGTGCGCCGCCGCCATTCCGTAATTCGTTATCATGAACGTAACCGTACCGTCGGAAATCTCGAGATTGCTCGCTACGAGCTGATACCCCAAATGGTGCTTGAGATAATCGAATACCGTTATTCCGTTTTCGGTAAGAAGCGCGGGATTGTAGGGGAGAGAATTGGCTTCGAGCTCCGTTCCCGTAAGATAGACCGACTGCCACTTCTTGAGATAATAGGCGTTGCCTTCTTCGATATAGTTGTGCTCGATCGAAAGGCTGGTGAGTCCGTATCCCGCGCATTGTTTGAGAACTCCGAGCATATCTATTCCTTCTATCCCCGCGTCGCCCCAGGGCATTTCGCCGTCCGTAAGCGCGTGCTTAGACTTGTTAAGCAGCTTCGGATACGCGGGATCGTCGAAGGATATCATTCCCCATTCGTGGTCGTATCCGACAAGGAAATCGTCGTGTATTCCGAATCGGCATTCTTCGTCTTCGGGAACCAAACTCAATAATTCGGGAGTCCTCACCATAATAAATATGTCATCGGGCACCATATCTGCGACTGCGGCTATCACTTTGCGCTTATTGAGATAATGCACGTTGCCGTGACCCTCGCCCCACAATCCTATCATACCGAGTTGCATGGCGTAAACGGTATTGTCGATGAGCTCGGCGTTTTCCTCGAAAAAGGTTTTGAGCTGCTTGCAGTGCCTGACGATATCCCGCGTGCGCGGTCCCGTCTTTTGCTCCGACGTATATTCGTATGCGAAACGCAGGAGCATTTTCACGCCGCGGCGCGATATCTCCTCGAAATAGGCTTTGAGTTCGCTAAGCGCGGAAGCGGGCAGATCGGTATTCGAGTATTCGGTAAGGTAAACGTATACCTGCATGAGCGCTATACCGTCGGGGGCGTATTTCGTAAGTTGGTCGTCGAGCCTTTCGTAAGGGTCTTCGCCGCTATCGGGGTAGGCTTCGTTCCTGCCGAGCGTTATATACGTCTCGCCGCGCATGCCGCGCGAAGGATTGATAACGTAACCGGAATTCGGATCGTACGGCGCCACGCTCCCGTCTACGGGATAGATATAAGAGGTGCCCGTAGCGGGGTAATCTGAAATTTTTATCTTGTTGCACGATGTAAGAAATACCGCCGCCAAACACATTGCCGCAAGCAATATGGAAGTTATCGTTTTATATGCAAGTTTACGCATGTACGTCCTCCCGCGCAGGCGCGCACAAAAATTCATATTGTCCGTCCGGTTTATATATCGATTATAACCCGTGACGCGCTCCGTTGTCCATACCGTACGCGTGAAAACACCGTCCTGTTTTCGGACGGCGTTTTTTAACGATTAGCGCGCTTATGACAGCCCGTATGCCGAGAAATTTATATTTTGAAGCACTTTTGGATGTCTTTTTCTCTGCCCAGTACCAAAAGCGAGTCCGTTGCCTGAAGCTCGTCGTCGAGTACCGCTTCCACTTTGAGATCGCCGTGCTTGCGTACCGCGAGTACGTTGAGATTGTATTTGCGGCGCACGTCGAGATCGAGAATGCTTTTGCCAACCCAGTTTTCCGGGACTGCTATCTCGAATATGGAGTAGTCGTTGCCGAGTTCTATATAGTCGAGGACGTTGTCGGATACGCACCTCACCGCCGTCCACGCCGCTAATTGCTTTTCCGGATAGACCACTTCGTCGGCGCCGTTACGGAGCAGGAATTTTTCCTGCACGCCGCGCGAAGCGCGGGCTATGACTTTTTTTGCGCCGAGTTCTTTGAGCAGGGAAGCCGTTTCGAGCGAGCTCTGAAAGTCGTCGCCGATAGCCACGATGCAGGCGTCGTAATCCTTTACTCCGAGAGAGGAGAGGAAATTCTCGTTGGTACTGTCCCCGATGATGCCGTCCGTAACATACGGTAAAACCGCGTTTACGCGCTCTTCGTTGTTGTCTACAGCCATGACATGACAGTTCATGCTGTTGAGTTTCATCGCTATGTGTCTGCCGAATCGGCCGAGTCCAATCAATAATACCGATTTCATCATAACTCCTTTATGTCACGGCTTGAGCCGATTTAATATATTTATCTTTTTTTGCGTCGTTCAGCCGACGGTAAGCTTTTCCTGCGGTACTTGCGCGCCGTTGTTTTTTACTCCCGGCATTGTAGCGAAAATGAGCGTCAGCCCGCCCACTCTGCCGAAAAACATAAGCAATATGAGTATACATTTCGACAGCGCGCCTAATTGCGGCGTTATCCCGAGAGTGAGCCCGACGGTGCCTATAGCGGAAGCCGTTTCGAAAAGGCAGGAAAGAATGGGTAAATTTTCCACTTTCGAAATTATA
>JADINF010000044.1 GCA_017694145.1 Candidatus Stercoripulliclostridium pullicola | reverse complement strand
TAACGCGATCACGCCTTCGCTCGAATACGTCGATTTCACCGTTGGCGGCAGACCGTACAGAATACATACCGACGATATTTACGGCGGTTTCGACAACGCCAACAACAGCTATAACAACAACGTTTATACGTTCAATAACACCAGAAATCTGTCGAGAATAACGATAGAGGCTTCGAGCGGAAACTTCAGCGGAACGCAGGTAGTTACCTTTACGATTTCGCAGCTTTCCGTAGGGAACACGACCATAGATCCCACGCTTTCAGCGGAGATAGCCGAAAGGTACAAAACCGTTTATACGGGATATACCTTGCGACCGGAAGTCGTTCTGGCAAGAGTAGTGGACGGTTTCGGTACGACGCACGTGCTTTACGCGACAGGCACGACGAACGATTCTTTGCGGGTATATTATCCCGACGATTCTCTGCCTTCGGAAACGAGCGCTATAAGCACGTATTCCATACGTAAAGCCACAAACGGGCAGGCGATATATTACGACAACACCGAGGTAAGTCAAAAAACGGCGTATTTCGAGATAGACGTAACCGGCAATCTTACGGGAACGGTCAAGGTTTATTTCGATATCGTTCAATTGAATCTCAACGATTTGTCCAATCAGTTCCCCGGTGCGAGCATCAGCGTTACCGCTACTTACGAACAGACCGAAACGCCCACTTATAACGGTTATCCGCTTACTCCCGTTCCCACGGTGGCGTCGATAACGATAACGGGTATACCGCACTATGTGTTGCTCGACGGCGTATATCAGAACAACGAGTACGCTATAACTTATTATTTCGTCAACAGCGCGTCCGCAAGCGACGCGGTGAGCGACCATTTCTCCAACCCGGTATTCTCGTCGTGGAACGGTTATTTCGGCAATCCCGAGAGCACCGCTTACGCGAATAATACCAACGTCAAACGCGACGCGCAGAATAACGTCGTAGCCGGCGCGAGCGTGACTCTTGCGCTTTCCGCCGATACGGGAAGCGTGACGGGAACTTGCACGACCACGTTCAAGATATTGCCTTTTGACCTTTCGGGCACTACGGCAGGCGGAGCCGCCAACAGCAAATTCGGACCGATAGCGGCGCAAACTTACAGCGGAGAAGCCCTCGAGCCCGCTTTCAACGTCTATGCGAACGGCATTGCGGGCTCCACCGAGAAACTGCTCGCGGCGAGCACCGATTATACCTACGTTTACGACAACAACGTCAACGTTACCGACAGCGCCACCGTGACCGTCACGGGCAAGAACAATTATACGGGAACGGTATTGACGAATTTCACGATAAATCCGCTTAACGCGAGCAACGCCTCGATAGCCGATCTCAGCGCGACTTTCGTATACAGCGGAAGCCAGATAGCGCCGCAGAAGTCGGAAATAGGGGCGCTTTCGGTCACTGTCGGCGGGAAGCAATATACGCTGGGCACCGATCAGTACGATATAGCCGAAGGTCTCGGCGCCAACCTGAACGCTTCGCCCGCCAGCGACAAACAGAATTACGTGATGATCACGTTTATCAACAATTTCTATTCGTCGTCGCCGATCAGAGCGTACTTTACGATCTCTCCGAAAGATCTTGCGAACATAACGGTGGAGCAAAGCTGGGCGAGCTGGGTAAATCACAAGGACGCGCCCGGGATCATTACTTATAAAGGTACGCAGATAGCGAATCTGCCGATAATCACGGGTACCGAAAGCGACAATACGTTGTATTTAAGGGACAATGCGGCGGCGGCAAGACAGATACTCATCTACGGCGAAGCGGGTACTTCGCGCGACTATTACGTCAAGAGCTGGGGCGAAAACGTCAACGCGGGCGATACGGCGGGCACCGTAACTCTCGCGGGAGTCAACAATTATACGGGCGAGCTTACTCTTACTTTCAAAATCTACGCGCGCGACCTTACGGCTAATGCGGCGGCGTTCAACGTCTTGCTCGAAACTTCAGAAGCGCTCGGATACGACGCGGCGCGGCAGGGATATTATTTCACCGGCTCGAGGATCGCTCCCGGAGTCGCGACCGTGACCGATACGGGGCTTACGGCACAGCTTGAGGAGGGCGTCGATTTCAGCGTCGGCTACGGCGAAAACGTCAACGTAAGGAGCGGCGGAAGCGTTATACTCACGGGCATAGGCAACTATACCGGCACGCTTACGCGCGCGTTTACCATACTTCCCATTCCGCAACAGGTGACGCTCGATGACCCCGGTACCGACTCGTATAACTCGTCCGTACTCGCTCCGGAGAGCATCGCCACCGATCCTTCTAAAGAGATCTACGCGCAATACGAATTCGACGGCTCGGGACAGACGATAAGGCTTACCGCCTATTCCACCGCGATATATCCTCTCAACGCGCCCCCGCAGGTCACTTTCAAATTCATGAATTCGAAAGGTGTACCGTTGAGCCTTGTGGTGAGCGGCTATTCGGTGGAAATAGTGGAGATAGAAGGCGTTACCCTCGCCAAGACCACGGCTGTTTTCACCAACGGCAGTAACTACGGCGTGATAAGAGTCTATGCCGAAGCTTACGACGAG
>JADINF010000043.1 GCA_017694145.1 Candidatus Stercoripulliclostridium pullicola | reverse complement strand
GATAAGTTGGAAGTCTCGTGGGCTCGGAGATGTGTATAAGAGACAGCATTTGACCGGCTCGAAGGGCGCGCAGAACGTAAGTAAAGCGCGCGGCTTCGCTCCTTTATACTCGGTAAGTCCGAGCGAACGCCGCAGACCGTCGTCGTATATCGCCGCCACCAGTTGCGCCGCGTAATATCCGCCCGCGCTGTCGCCCGTTACGACGATTTTAGTCAAGTCGAGCGGATACTTATCGGCAAGCGCGTTGACTTCGTTCAGGGCGAGCATACAGTCCTCGAGCGCCGCGGGATATACCTCTGCGGGCGCGAGAGCGTAATCGATATTGACGACGAACCACCCTCTCGACGCAAAATACCGAGCGATGCCCGATCTGTATTTCTTGCCGCCCGCGACGAAACCGCCTCCGTGTACGTTGAAAAGCACCGGATAGCCGCCTTTACCCTTAGCGGAAGAGGAAAAATATAAGTCCATTTTTCTGCGTGCGGGAACGCCGCCTCCGTAAGGAACGTTCAAAATACGGTCAACTTCGGGATACCTTTTGTAATTACGCAGAGGATGATTGACGACGTCGCTCACTCTAAACAAAACTCTGGATTTATGCACAGGCTTCTCCGCACGCGCGATATGCGCCATAGGTATTCTATAATAATATGCGGTTTAAGTCAACAGTTGCGTGCGTATACGCGCATTATGTAAGTAGTTCTGCGCGCCTTCAGCGCAAACGGTGTCGAAGCCTCGCGCAATTTGTCGAAATACCCCTTTTCGGCGCACCCCAAACCTTCACTTCGGAAACGCCCCTGTTACGGGAACCCAAACTCGCAAGCCGCCCTGCGTAAATGTGCAAAACTTCCCGCTAAACCTTTCCGCAGGCAAAATTCACGCACGAAATTGTGGACAAACCCGCCCGAATGTGGATAACTTCGAAAAAAATTGTGGATAACTCATTTTACGAGTGGCGCAAATTCCGATTTTAACGGTATTTTCGGTATCCCGTCCGAAACCGCAAAAATACGATAAACGAAGCTTTATGCGCTCGCGAACGGGGCTTTATGCGTTTTTCGAAAAATCTATTTTCCGAAGTCGGGACGGTATTGCAAAATAATTGATTTTAATGTATAATTCAGGTAACCGTTTACGGAGGAATTCATCATGCAGATATTCGGCTATTGCGTACTCGCGGCTGTGGTCGCGCTCATCGTATTTATGGTATTGCGCACGCTTTTCACGCGCGCCCCCAAACAGGAAGCGAGCGACTACGCTCCCCGCCCGATAGACGAGGCGCGCCTTGTCGAACACCTCGCGGGCGCCGTCAGGATACCTACCGTCACTTTACCCGACAACGACGCCGACGGAAGCGTTTTCCTCGAATACCAGGCGTATCTCGAAAAATGCTATCCGCTCATAGCCGCCGCGGCGAAAAAGACCATAGTCAACAAATACGCCGTGATATACGAGGTGAAAGGGAGCGACGAATCCCTTTTACCCGCCGCTATACTCGCCCACCAGGACGTAGTTCCCGCGCCCGAAGAAGGCTGGGAAGTCCCTCCTTTCGGAGGTTGCGTCAAGGACGGTTACGTATACGGCAGAGGCTCGCAGGATATGAAATCGCAGATGATAGCGGCACTCGAAGCGCTGGAGATATTGCTCGAGGAAGGGCGTAAACCGGTAAGAACGATATTGTTCTGCTTCGGACACGACGAAGAACTGCGCGGCACCTACGGCGCAAAGGAAATAAGCTCTTATCTCGAATCGCGCGGCGTGCGGCTCGAATACGTCATCGACGAAGGCGGCACCGTATTGGACGGGAAATTGCTCGGCATAGACAACAAGATAGCGCTCATCGGCACCTGCGAAAAAGGCTACGCCGACTTCGTGCTGGAAGTGGAAAAAGACGGCGGACACGCTTCCGCTCCCACCAAAAGGACTGCCGTCGGCATGCTTGCGGAAGCGATAGCGGACGTGGAATTTTCGAAACGCAGACCGCATTGGACTAAGCCCACCGTGGAAATGTTCCGCGCGCTCGCTCCGTACATGAATTTCGGCTTCAAGTTAGCGCTCGTAAACCGCGACATACTCTCGCCCGTACTGAAGCCCGTGCTTTGCGCGGTGAGCCCTTTCACCAACTGCCTCATGCGCACCACTCTCGCTCCCACGCAGGCGGAAGGCGCGTCCACGCCGAACACCCTGCCTCCGGTCGCGAGAGGCACGATCAACGCGCGTATAAACACCGGCGAAACGGTGGAAGAAGTGCGCGACTACATACAGCGCGTAGTCGGTAAACACGTTAAAATAAGCGTTCTGGAAGGCTCAATCGACCCTTCTCCCGTGAGCGACACCGGTTCCGAAGCTTACGCCGATCTCGCGCGCACGATAAGAGAGGTATTCGACGGATACATCGTGGCGCCCTATCCTTTCATAGCGGCGAGCGACGCCAAACATTATTACAATCTCACTAATAACGTTTACCGTTTCACTCCCTTCGAAAAAACGGTCGAGGACGCCAACCGCATACACGGCGTCAACGAGCGTCAGGACGTGAAAATGCTCGTGCAGGGAACGAGATTTTTCATAAGACTTTACGAAAACACCTGTATGTAAACCGCCCTTTCGGGCATAGTGTCCGCTACGGCGGACGCACCACAATATGTAGTACAAAATCCCCCGCAAAAGTTTTATGCTCGGGGGATTTTAATTTAGGTTGGAGCGCTTGCTCGAAATTTGTGATATAATAATATTCCGCTACTTCGAGAGGAATGGTAATGCAGGACGAAAGCACAAAACACAAGTTGTTGGTATTGTTCGTGATGGAGAAATTCGAAACGCCGATTTCGGAAGATCTGCTCCTTACGATCTGCTGTATAGACAACGGCTGGATACCCTATCTGTATTGCAAACAAGTCATCAACGAGCTTATCAAAAGCGCGTTTATTTCGCGTTCCGTGACCCCCGGCGACAACTCCTCTCTGCTGTCGATAACCGCCGACGGTCGCAGTTGCATAGCGTATTTTTATAACGACATTCCCCTCTCATTGCAGACGGAGATCACCGTTTTTATCAAAGAAAACCGCATAACCTACCGCAAGAAGCAGGAATTCGTATGCGATTATTTCCGTAACAACGACGGAACGTTCACCGTCGCGCTGAAGATACAGGATCCTTCGAAAGTTTTGCTGGACCTGAAGATAGTCGTGGACAGCAGAGCGCTCGCTACCTCTATCAAGAACAGTTGGGGACACACGGCGCCCGAAGTTTACAAGACTCTGCACGACATACTTCTCGAAAGCTGACGCGCTGGGCGGGCGACGATAGCGGCTCAAAGAGATAAAGACTTCGCTCGAGCGAAGTTTTTTTATAACGAAAAACCGCGCCCCGTAAGGCGCGGCAAGCGGATAACCGATATCGAACGACGTATCAGCCGAAGAATGCGTTGTAGATCGCGGCTATCGAAAGCGCGTAATCCTTCTCTTCCACACCGACGATGATATTGAGCTCCGACGAACCCTGATCTATAAGGCGGATATTCACGCCGGCGTTATAGAGCGCGGTAAATATTTTCGCCGCCGTTCCGAGAGTGTTCGCCATTCCGTGTCCCACTATCGCTATAAGCGCAAGCGAGTGCGATATCTCTATGTAATCGGGATTGACCGCGCCGCGTATGTCGTCGATTATTTTTTTCTCCGGTATACCTTTAGACTGGAAGTCCGAAAGCACTATGCTCATGGTGTCTATGCCCGTAGGGATATGCTCCACGCTCAGACCGTGCCTCTCGAGCACGCTCAGGACTTTACGACAGAAGCCTATTTCGCCGTTCATCATCGCTTTCTTGAGGGAAATGGTGGTGTTTCCCTTGCGTCCCGCGATACCCGTTATACAGGGAGTGTCGTAACCCTCGGTGGACGGAAGTATCATTGTCCCGGGTTGGTCGGGATCGAAGGTGTTACGGATATTGATGGGTATACCGTCGATCTGTACGGGGAAAATACTGTCGGGATGGAGTACGCTCGCGCCCATATAGGAGAGCTCGCGCAGTTCCTCGTAGCTCAAAACTTCTATCCCTCTCGGAGAATCGACAAGCCTGGGATCGGTGACCATGAAGCCGTTGACGTCGGTCCAGTTCTCGTAAACGTCTGCGCCCACGCCTCTTGCGATTATCGCTCCCGTAAAGTCGGAACCGCCGCGCGTAAAAGTCTTTATCGACTTATCCGGCATTCTGCCGTAGAAACCGGGGAATACGATACCCTTATCGGAATCGGCGTAACGCGATACGAGATCGTTGGTGAGCTCCGCGTCGAAAGTACCGTCATGCTTGAACTTGATGACGTCCGCCGCGTCCACCATCTCGAAGCCGAGCACTTCGGAAACCACCACCGCGGATAGGTACTCGCCGCGCGAAGCCGCGTAATCGGCAGTAGTCGATTCGTTTATTCCCTTCTCCACTTCGTCGAGATATTTATTTATGTCGGCTTTTATTCCGAGATCTTCGCATAATTCGACAAAGCGTGCCCTTATAGCGGACATTGCGTTGCTACAGCTACCTTTTTCGCATTTTTCCGCATACGCCGCGTAGAGAAGGTCGGTGACCTTGGTGTCCTGCGAATAACGCTTGCCCGGCGCGGATACGACTACGAATTTGCGCTCCTTGTCGGAGAGGATTATTTTCTTGACTCTGTTGATCGCCGCGGCAGTCGCCATCGACGTGCCGCCGAATTTACATACTTTCATATTTATAAATTTCCTTGTATGAGTACTTTCAGGTGATTATCGCGTTGCGGTCGTCAACCGACGATAGATTTACATTCGAGATAATAGCGCTTATGCTCCGGCTCGCCTATCGAAAACGCCTTCTTGGGGAGATTGCCGACGTTCACGACGAAATTGACAAGCTCCGCCTTCGGGAAATCGGGCATCACTATGCCTATGCCGTTAGCTTCTTCCACCGCTTCTTTGAGATGATCCTCGTTATGTACGTATTCGACTTCGAAACCTTTGTTGAGTTTCGCGTAACTCTCGATATAGGTCTGCACCGCGCTTATCGTAAGACTCGCTTGCTCCGGACAGTCGATGTATTCCTCGCCGTCTTTGTAAATAAGTTTGAGCTTGCCGTTGCCTTCGAGCGCCGCGCGCAGCCCGTCGACGAATTTTTCATCGCGGGAGTATATGAGCCTGTGTATGGGCTTGAAGTCCATTCCGCCGCCGTAGAGATTGACCATCTCCACGAGCATATACCTCGCGGGATGAACCTCGCGCTCTTCGGGCGTAAGCGATTTCTTCAGATTTTCCCACATCACTTTAGCGGTCGCTATGGAATGGTTGCCGTCGCCCACCGCGAACATTATGCCCGCGTCGAAACCGTACTTCTTCGTCTGCACTTCCGGATCGAGCAACGCTTCGAGCTTCGCTATAAGCGCCTCGGGATCGGGCACCGCGTAACCGGCTATGTGACCGCCGCCCATATTGAGGTCGAAGTCGTAAAGCTTCTCCGTTTCGCCGCGAGCGGCGTACAGAGGCTCGATGACGCTTTTGTCCGGATCGTCGATGAGCACGATGGCGTGAGGAGATTCGACGGGCGCTTTTTCTCTTATCTTTATCCTTACGGGCAGACGTTCGACGAGCGTGTCCTCGGTAGCGCGTATCGGCACGCGCACCCTGTTCCAATCGTATGCGTCGAGGTCTATGGCGATCATTACGCCCACGCGCTTTTCTCCGTTCTCCACTTCGCGCTCGACGAGCACGAAACCTTCTCTACCCACGAAAAGTCCGCTCTCGACGTAAGCGTTCATATTCTTCCATACCTCGGAGATACGCTCGTCGAGATTTCCGCTGTTGAGATATATTTCGGGGCAGGTTATTTTGAGAGTGCTGGGCGCGTCGCCCACGTATTCCGTGAGTTCCGTCCAGTATTGCGGGCGGGCACAGAATTGATCGCAGGCTATCGTAGCCCATTTGCTCATATCCGTTCCCTTGCGGGGAAGCAGTACGACGGGTATTCTGACAACGTTTTTCATTTGACCGTTCCTTATAATCGAAAATAATTTTTTTGTCCGGGGCTTCAAGCAAAGCGCAACGCCGATCCGGAGCCTTGATTTATCTGTCGAGAGATCGCGTGCGGGTCTGCGGAGTTATCTTCAGCGTTTCGTGCAGTATGTCGCGCAGTCTGTCCGGCGTCACGAATCTTCTGAGTTCGCCGTGCTTCGCTATCGAAATAATACCCGTTTCCTCGGACACGATTATGGTAAGCATGTCGCTTTCCTCGGTTATCCCGATACCCGCTCTGTGACGGGTGCCGAGGTTCTTAGCCACCGCCTGAGACTGCGAGAGAGGCAGGAAACAGCCTGCGGCAAGCACTTTGTTGCCTTTGATTATCACTGCGCCGTCATGGAAGGGAGCGCGCGTATTGAATATCGCCTCCAGAAGCGACGCGCTCACGATGGCTTCGAGTTCCACGCCGGTATCGAGTATGTGCTTGGCTACCGCCGTGGGCGCTATGACGATGAGCGCTCCGGTACGCGCTTTCGACATCGTCTGACAGGCGCGTATTATCTCGTCCACCGATTTACGAAGTTCTTCGTCGCTCAGGTCTGAATCCACGAGAGTACTTTTATCCGTAGATTTGGTGAGATTGAAAAACATCACTTTGAAGTCGGACTGATAGACCACCACCACCGCCGCCACGAGGAACCACGCCGCAAGCGATATGAGCCCTCGCGCTATCGGTACCGGTACGCCCGCATAGTCTTCCAGTATGATGACCGTGATATACAGCGCGAGCACCGCCGTATAAAGGAGCATGAGCTTGACGCTCTTGCGGCGGAAAAAGAATACGTACATTACCGCGAGTACCGCCGCGATGGTTATTATGTCGATGATAAGTGTAGCCGCGCCGACTTGCATAGCTCAGGACCTCCCCGATCAGACGCCGTAGCCGCGGAATATCTCGTCGTCACCGCCGCGTGACGGAGGCGGTGAAGGCGGACGATAATCGTTTCGTGCGTCCGTTTGTTCTTTTTTAAGTTTTTTGAATACCGTGAAATACAATAGCGCACCCGTGCCGAGCACCAAAGCCGCCATGACGCCGGAAACGACCTTGGCGCCTACTCCGTAGGAAGCGTCGGTAAGAGTCAATATAAGGTCGAGCACGGTGATAACGCCCTCGAATATGAAGTAAATATTGAAGAGCCTGTAATACACGTTGAATACGTTAAGGTCGTTGACGCATTCCTCTTTGATACCGAGGTAGCATACGGTGAACACCGCGGTAAGCATTATGAAATTAAGAATACCATATCCGTAATTATACGCTTGAGGAGCCCATATCGCGGTAAGGCTGTATAATCCGGTGACGGTTCTGTATAACGCGTAGGAATAGCGCACGGAAGTGGAGTAATATCTCTGCCCGCGCGATCTGTAGCCCGAACGTATGAAGAACGAGTATACCACCGCGGCTATCAGTTCCATGAAGCCCCAGCTCACGAACGCGCTTATTACGGCTACGATGTATTTCCAGGCGGGCGACAAAGCCGAAAGAAAAGAGCTTACGTCTATTCCTGCCGAAGAATACGCCTCGAGCATAGACTTCACCATGGAATCGAAATTGATTATCAACGGTATCGAAGTTATGAAGCAGGCTAAAAACACCGCGACATAACTTATCCATGCGGGTAAGGCGTTGAGTTTGTCGTAAATTTTCTTGATCATAAACACCTCGTCCGACCGCTACATAGCCGTTATTTCGGCAACAGCGGTCCTGAAAGCAGTTTCGTCGCTCATTTCGCCGCTTTTGAAGGCATATTCGGCGTTTACGAGCAACGTCAGTATTTTTTTGAGCGCGGATTGCGAATATTTGCGAGCGCTCTCGCGCGAACGTCGCACCGCGTATTCTTTTATGCCGAGCGCTTCGCTAAGCTCCGCGTCGCTCGCTTTGGGAGACAACGCGCAGTGCAGCAGCCTGCGGTATTGATTGATAAGCATTGAGAGCAACACGGTGTAAGGTACTCCTTCCGCTATGAACCGCGACATAAGTTCCGTGGCTCGCGCACGGTTGCGCTCCGCCAAAGCTCCCGAAAACTCGTATACGGCGTTTTCCTGCGTGTCCGCGACTAGCAAGTCCACCGCTTCGGCGGTTATGTCGCCTTTACCGCAATACGCTTCCAGTTTGGCAAGCTCATTGGCTATTCTTGCCATATCGCGATTGGTGTATTCCGCGAGCATATTCAGCGCGCGATATTCTATCTTGCGCGGTTTGACGAGTTCGGTAACGTAATTGCGTAATGCAGGCGCTTCCATTCGGGAGCAGTCTATTTCGGTCATGCGCTTCGCCGTCTGCGCGGGGAGCTTGGAATCGTATACGACGAGCGCGGTATCTCCGCCAAGTTCGTCCAATAACTTTGACCACGCGGCAACCGCGGACTTGCTTTCCGAGTCTCCTTTCCCGGACGTACCGTAGCCTCCCGCAAGCACCACCACTTTGCCGCCGAAAGGAGAAAACGAAGTGACGGCTTCTTCTATGTCTTCGGGAGTGCGGAAAGGATAAGCCGATTTAAGGTCGAGATCGCGGGAATATTCCGGCACGAGAGCGCGAAATTCACCGAGCACTTTGTCGCGCCAGTACCCGTCGTCCCCCGTAAGATAAAAAGCGCCGCAGGTTTCCTCTGTAGCCTTGAACTCGACAGCCTTCATAAAATTATTATACAACACGCGCGAGCGTTTTACAACTGTTTACAATACGATAAGTAGCGCAATTACCGCGCCGGAAACTCCGGCGTATGCGATCTTCACGTTTTTCGGCAACAGATTGAATTTGGAAACGAAAAGCACCGCCAAAGAATAAACAGCCGCGACAGCGGAAGAAACGCGCACTTCCAAAGTCGCGAAAGGAAGTGCGGAAATAAATTGCGAGAAATATATAAATCCCTGTAATAGGTACTTGAACGGTACTAATAGGTATCCTATAGGCGGGATTATCAATGCAAACAGACTTATGGGCACCAGAAAGAAATATATGAGCGAAATATACGGGACAGCGATCACGTTCGCGATGACGAAGTAAAGCGCGAAGGTCCCGAACACGGAAGCGGAAATGCCTATGAGCAAGGTATTGGCGGACAAGGATACCGCGACGGAGGAAGCGAGGAAAGACGCAAGTTTACCCTCGGAGTAGAAGCATTTGCGAATCGCGGTATAGAATGCCAGTATGCCGAGAACCGCCGACACGCTCATCAGGAAACCTATATCGAAAAGACTCATCGGGGCAGCCGCAAGCAGGACTATGACGGAGAGCGACAGCGCGTTCACGCTGTCGAAACGCTCCTCCTTTTTCAGCGCGTAGAGGAAGCAGATACTTGTCACCGCGGCGCGCACCACGCCTGCGGGAAAGCCCGTGACGAAGCCGTATCCGAGCAATACGAGCGCTACCGCGAGAAGGGCGGACGTTTTCGGTCTGCGCAGAAGGCGCAGAAAGAAATAAACTATTCCGCTAAGGAACCCGACGTGCAATCCGCTTACCGCAAGCAGATGAGAAAGTCCGCTCGCGCGCACGGCTTCCTCGGTGTCGTAGTCGATGAAAGCTTTATCCCCCACCGTCAGACCGAGCGCGAGCGCGCCCGCGTCCTCGCCCATATAGGTAGTGAAACGGTCGGCGAGCGTAACGCGGATCAATTCGAAAAATTTTAAGTCGGATTTGCCTTCGACGCTTATGGCTACGGCTTCCACCTTGTGCCGCACGTCTTTGCGATAATACGACATCGAATAAGGGTCGAAGGGATCGAGTTCGAAACTCTCTATATTGCCGTAAATAGCCACGAGATCGCCGGTCTCCAGCTTTTCCGAGCTCTTTACGGAAGCCTTTTTCGCTACGCCTTCGCCGTTTACGCTGAGATCCTCCACCGTATAAAGAGAATAACCGTCGCCGTAGGAAGTGACGGCGCAGACGCGCCCCTCGATATATGCGTTCTCCGCGTAACCGGGAGTAACCGAACCTGCGTTGAACGATACGAAAAACAATATTATGCCCGCGAATACCGCCGTGGCGACTATGCGCAAAATGCGCATTTTACGGATAAAAGCAAAGACAGCCGCCGCAAAAGCCGCGACGATGACGCATAACATACCTATGCCGCTGTCACGGAATATCGCCGCAAACAATATTCCCGTAGCGAGCGCCGTCGCGGCGTATGCGACGGGACGGTAATTAAGTATTTCCACCCTTTTACGGGCGGATCCCGGCTTAACTTCGGCGCCCACTTTTTGATTATTCCGCGGCGTCCGTATTGCCGTTTCCGTCCGGGTAAGCGCCCTCGGAGGGTGCTTCCGCGCCCTTATCGTCTTTCAGCACCCGTTTGTTGCGCACGACGTAATTTATTCCCGACCATATGGTCAGCAAAGTAGCCGCTCCGAGCAGTATGAGTCCCGCAAGACTTACGTAGCGGTGAACGTTCAACAGGAGCAGCGGCAACGCAATATCCGTGACGAGAGTTTTGGCTTTACCGAGTTTATCCGCCGCTATGACTATGCCTTTGCTCGCGGCGACGAGTCTGAAAGCGTCTATCATGAGCTCCCTGCTCATTATCATCACGGCGCAAACCGCTACGTATACGTTGACGCCGTAGGCAAAGCTCGCCCTGCCGACGACGATGAATAACGCGCACACGACGAGCATTTTATCGGCTATGGGATCGAGAAACTTGCCGAGCGAGGTCACCTGATCGAGTTTTCTGGCAAGATATCCGTCCAGGAAGTCGGTAGCCGCCGCGATAACGAAAACAGCCGCGGCGACTAAATCGTGCCACGGAAACGACACGTATGCGAATGCCAATAATACGGGTAAAAGGACTATTCTCAAAACGGTCAGTTTAGTCGGTAGATTCACGGTTTCCTCCTCATAACGGAATATTCGCCGGCTCTGAGCAAAGCGGCGAGTTCCTTTTCGTTTGACGGTCTTCTTGCGAATATCACCGCCGCGCCGATATCGTGCGGCTTATGAAAATCGCTCCCCGCGACGACTTTCAAGTTTTGCGTCCTCGCTTTGAGCGCGGCTAGAAAATTGAAGTTCGCGTGTCGCGGATTGGCGTTGTATATTTCTATCCCGTCGAGATATTTTCTTTTCAGCCTCTTGGTGCGTTCTCTGAAAGGGTGCGCCTGATACAGTAGCCATCCGTTCTCGTCGGCTATCCTGCGAAGCCCGGCATAATCGGTTTCGGTGATCTCCGCGGCATGCTCGGCGAATTCTTCGGGCGTTATCCCGTAGACGAGTATTTCCGCGCAGTCGAAATTGGTCTTGAGATGATAATCGTCCTTCCCTATCGCAACTTCGACTCCGAAAAACACGTCGGGTCCGCCATTCTCTTCTTTGTAAGCTTTCAGCTCGTTAAAGGCTCTGAAAAAATGCGCGAGCTTTTCTTTCTCCGTACTTCCTTCGAGATATTCTTCGTAAATATACCTGTTGAAATGATTGGTGCAGACTATACCGTCGTAGCCTGCTTCCGAATACAAAGCCATTATGTCCGCGGGCGCGGTATGTCCGCAGCTGCTGTTACCGAGCGTATGAAGATGCATTTCGACTATATAATTTCCCACTCGTTAGACCTTCCTCGGCGGCTTGAAAAATCGCCGCGCAGCTACACTATACCACACGGCGAACGGATTATCAATCGATTATGCCCCCTTAATTAAGCGCGTTTTATACGGAAGCCGCGGGCGGATCGAATTTCGCGCAGGGATTGCATTTGCCCGTTTCGCTGCGGTAAGTGGCGTCGTACGGCGTGACGCGGTGCGGCGGGAGCGACCTCGCGATGCTCTCTATCTCGTCCATGATGTAACGGGCTATCGCCGCCGCTTCCTTCTTGAAATTCTCGAACCGCTCTATCCTGAGCGACCTTCCGTATATGACTTTTTTGAGGCTTTCGCATACGTAAACGGGCACTATCGACACGGCTTTATGATATTTTTCGATAAAGTTTTTAGCGGCAAAAGCTACTCCCGTCTTGACGCGGTTCACGTAGATATATCCTTTCTCGCGCTCCTTCCACTCCGGATAAAGCACCACGTCCAGACCTTCGTTGAGCGTTTCCGAAGTCTTCTCGAAAGTCTTGCGGACGCGCGCGTCGTAATACACGGGTATCGGTTGCTGACTTCTTATTATACAAGCCATTGGAACGGAAAGAAACAACGCGAAAGGAAACATCAGCGCCGTAAGGAACTTATTATGCACGTTGCATACGTTCCTGATAAGGTGCATCGGGATATCCCTGAGTCTTACTATGGTGCTCACGCTCCATACCCTGTGCGGACGGCGATGAGCCTTGTCCATGGCTATCGGACCGAAATCGCAGGCGTGATTGGGACAAACCAGTAACGGCGTGTCAGAGGGCAGATCTTCTTTATATTCTACGCTCAATCTTCTACAGCGCGTAACGCAAAGCAGTTTACGGAACAGCTTGGAGAGCGGATAAAAGTGTCTTACGTTAGTTCCTTCCTCCGAGAACGGAGAATAATATTTTTTACTTTGCATGGTCTTACTCCGGTTTACGGTATGTATAAGATAAATTTATTATACTATAACCCGTGATATAACGCAAACCGCTTATCCGAGCACATAGTCGGCTATCTCCTCGGGCGACGCCGCGAAAGCCTCCGCGCCCGCGTTTTCCAGTTCCTCGCGGCTGCCGAAACCGTAAAGCACGCCTATCGAAGCCACTCCCGCTTCGCGCGCTCCCGTCACGTCGTACTCCCTGTCGCCCGCCATAAGCGATTTTGCGGGCTCCTTCTCTCCGAGTAAGTCCATCGCGTGTAAAATTATGTCGCGCTTACCGCAACGTTTTTCGTCCGGATTGCCGCCCGACACGCATTCGAAATACTTGTCGAGCCCGAAATGCTCTATCACTTCTCTTGCGGTGATCTCCGGTTTCGCCGTGGCTACTCCCAGCCTCACTCCCGCGTCGCGCATCCTGCGAAGAGACTCCTCGAGCCCGTCGTAAAGTTTCGAATCGTATTTCCCTCCGCGTTCGTTATAATTGAGTCTGTACAGTTCGAGCCCTTTCTGCGCCCGCTCGTCGCTCATTGCGAAAAACTCTTTGAAGGACCATATCAGCGGCGGTCCTATGAACTTATACAGAACGCTATCGTCGAAGTCGGTCACTCCGAGTTCTTTAAGCGCGAATCTGACCGACGCCGTGATCCCCGGCGCCGAATCGGTGAGCGTGCCGTCGAGGTCGAAAAGCACCGTTCTGAATCTTGGCATATCAATGTAACTCCTTAATTTCCACAGGCGAATACACTAGGCATCCGTCGATCCTGTCCGAGCGCATAAGCGCGATTGCGGATACTTTGAAGCATATTTCGGGAGCCTGTATTTCTTTATTCGATTTACGCACTACGTCACGTGCAAGAGTGACGTGCGGTCTGAACGCGCGCTTTTCGAGTTCGAATCCGCGCGCCGTAAGCTCGGTCTGCGCCTCTGCGTACAATGCTTCCAGCGCGGCGCTTACGCGCACGCCGTACCAATATATATCGCCGCGCGTACGCGAGAACTTACCCACTTTTGCAAGCGTCAGAGTGAAGGGAGCGGCTTCTACGGCGCGCACCGCCTCCGCGGCTTTTTCCGCTTCGGCGGTTTCTCCTATGAACGCAAGCGTAACGTGATAATTTTCGGGCGGTACGAAATTTCCGCGCAGGCAGTCTGCCCGAAGTTCCCGCGCCGCATTACGTAGCGCCGCTACGGTCGCGTCGTCAGGCAATATCGCCGCAAACAACCTTATCTTACCGTTTCCCATACGCATATATTATCACGCGCACGATAGCAAGCACAACGAAATAAGCTATTTTTTAAGACGAATTTACCCGATAAAAAATTTTTTGAAAAATTTTGCGCAAACTCTTGACAAACGCCGTGAAAGTGGTATCATATTAGCAGAGTGATAGTGAGAGTGCTAACAGTCATATAAGGCGATTGCCAACACTCGCTCTACCGAATACATAAATAAGGAGATAACGAATATGAAAAATCTTATAAGAAACAACGACCGCGGTTACCTCGGAGATTTCTTCTCCGATTCTTTCGACAGCTTTTTCCGTCCTCTGTTCTTCGACGAGAAGCTCGATATCATGAAGACGGACATTTCCGAGGATGAGAACAGCTATGCGCTCGAGATCGAACTTCCCGGATACTCCAAGTCCGACATCACCGTCGACTACGAAAAGGGCTATCTTACCGTGAGAGCCGAAAAATCCGAAAAGGAAGGCGACGTAAAGCCCAATTATATCCGTAAGGAAAGAAGCGTAAGCTGTCAGCGCAGTTTCTACGTGGGCGAAATAAACGAGGACAGCATTTCCGCCAAGTACGACAACGGCGTGCTTACCGTGACAGTCCCGAAGCAGGACAAGAAACAGCCCGTCAAGAAAGGTATCAACATAGATTGATCCTCCCGCATTACAAAAAATACCGCCCTTCCGAGGGCGGTATTTTTAATGCTTCCGACAGAGATATTCACGGATTTACGAGCTTTGCTCCCACCCCTACCGTCACGATATTGAATTTATATCCTTCCGCCACGGTAAGCAGGAAATAGTTTTCGTTGACTTCGGGAGTAAGCGAAAGACCTTCCGCGTCCGTTTTGCCCGAAGCTACGGTAACGTTACCGTTGAATACGAGCGAGGAAACTTCTCTGACGTCCGTTCCTTCCGGCAAAGTTATTTTGAGAACGGTAGGCTTACCCGTTTCGACGTAAACGCCTTCGTCCGTTTCGAACGCGACGCTTTCGGGTAGATATTCGACCTTATAATTACCGTATCCGCCGGAACTCAAAGAGACAGAGGACTTTTTCGCGAGCCCCGACTCCGCCAAAGCGGCGTGGAAATCGTACTCTTCGCCGTTATATACGGTCTTTACCGCAATTCTGTATTCGGTAAATCTTTCGTAAGGGTCTGAGCCGTATGCATACGGACGATCGAGCCCGATTTTATAAACGGAGCCCTCTCGGACCGCTTCGACCGCTTCCCCGTTAATGTAGAAGCGCAAGGCGTCATACAAAGCGTCGTATAACTCGCTCTCTCCGCTCCTCAGACATTCCGCGGTGAACGTTACGTTATCTCTACCCGCTTCCGAAGCTTTCAGTTCTCCGCCATTGGCAATAGCGAAGGCGAAATATCCGTCGTCCGCCTCTCTTACGTCGGTATACACTTCACCGTCTATACGGAAGCCGAGGAGCTCCTCTTTGCCTTCCTCGACCGCGAAATTGCTCTCTTTGAACAGATATTCGCCCGCATACGAGCGTACTTCGATCGTATATATCACGGAGCCCGTATCGCTTACCGTAACGCTGTTCACGTTGGACTTGTCGAAGCCGTAAGGGTAAGGATCGTCGGCGTCGTTCACGACGGTCATCACGCCGCCGCCGTAAAACACGTAATTGTATTCGGGCACGGAACGCACCTTGAATTCTATCCGCTCGCCCCATTCGACTGCGGAAGCGGTATATATCTTACCGAATTCTCCGCGCTCCGCGTCGACGTTCGTCGTGCTGCGGAAAAGTTCGCGGAATTCGCCGAGCGTGAATACGTCGTCGTCCGCTTCGATACCGAAAAGTCCGGCGTCGAATTCAACTTCGTAACGCGAGTAAGCCGATTCGGGCAACGCCTGAAGAGCGCTCTCGTAACCGAGTTTTACGTCGGACGACACTTTAACGGGCGTACCGACAAACTCGACGTCTATATCGATGGCTCCGGGCGCGACAAGATCGTTGACCTGATATATCACGTTCTTCTCAATCCTGTACAAGTCGATGTCGCGAGGAGTTCCGCATACGTTTAATTTCATGTCTCCGGGCTCGTATCCTTCTGCGAAAACCAGCCGAATAACGTAATTCTCGTTGCGCTCGACGTATATTTCGACGTTACCGTCTTTGTCCGTCGCGCTGTTATAAGGGATGACTTCCATGCTCAATACCCCTTCCGGCAATTCGTCGGGCAAATAGACGCGCGCACTATTTCTCCCGTTCACGCCCGACTCGCAACCGATAGCGAACGAAATCGCCGCGACGAGCGTTAAGGCTATTAAGACAGCAAGGACAATTTTCTTTTTCATATTACACACCGCCTTCTAGCGAATATAAATATTATACCATACGTACGCCCGTTTGAACGCCTGAATTACCGACAAATTTTGCGCGCCGCATAAGCCGTACCCGTTATGTAACATTTCCGTATAAATCCGGAATTTCAAGCTACAGGTTGCGCAAAGCGTTGCAAATGTATTAGAATATATTTATGAGTAAACGTTTACGCATCGTAACAGCGATCATTCTTACGATAACAACCGTATCGGTCCTCGCCGTAGCGTTCGCCCTATCCGTGAGGGCGGATAGATCTCCCGCGGAAGCGAAAATAAACTACGAGGACGTTATGTCCAATTCGCTGAACGTCGTCAAAACGCAGAAAGACGGCTATCTCGTATACGCGCCCGAAGGTAAAGTCGAATGGGCGTTGCTTTTCTACGTAGGGACGGCTATGCGCGCGGACAACTACGACGCGGTGATGAACTCCTTGGCTTCGCACGGCGTCGCGGTTATAGTGTCGGAAAACGCTCTTGCCGACCTTATGTACGAAGAAACGGAAAAGGCTTTCGAAGAATATCCCGACGCAAAGTACTTTATCGGCGGTCATTCGCAAGGCGGAGGAGCGGCGATCCGCCGCGCCGCCGAAAACCTCGACAAGACCGCGGGCGTAATACTTTATTCCCCGATGATCGTAAACGACAGCACTCGTAAGGACAAGGATATCCCGGCAATATATTTCGAAGCGGAAAACGACCGCGTGCTCACCGCGGATTTCAAAGCGGAATCGGCGTCGAGAATGAACGCGGAATGCAAATTCGTTTATCTTCAAGGAGCCAACCACATGTGTTACGGCGCCGCCGATTTCGCTCCTTTCGACGGCGAAAACACCCGCCCGCTTGCCGAAATACAGGACGAGATCGCATTAAAAACGCTTAAGTTCGTTCAAAGAGCGATAAACGAATACAACGAATGACCGAAATCGGTTGCTTTCGTCGACAATGGATAGTAAAATTGATTTGCCGCAAGATAAGTATTGACGGCATCGGAGAAATATATGGATACTTTCATCAATAACGTCAAAACGTTTTTTACCAACGCCGGACTCAACATATTGCTCGGCATCATAGTCATCATCGTCGGACTACTGATTTGCAAGGTCGTCAAGATCGTATTGAGAAGAGCCTTCCGTCGGTCCAAACGCGACGAAGCAATGTCGCATTTCGTCATATCTCTTACCGACATAATCCTCAAGATAATAGTTCTAATCTGCGCTCTCGCGACTATGGGAATAAATACGGCGTCGATAATTACGGTCCTCGGCACATGCGGAGTCGCGATAGGACTCGCGCTCAAAGACAGCCTGTCCAATCTCGCGAGCGGCGTATTGATAATATATAACAGACCATTCAAAAAAGGCGATTATATCGAAACTCCCGACGTGGCGGGCAAAGTCAATACCATCAATCTGTTCAACACCGTACTACTCACTTCGGACAATAAAGAGATAGTGATACCCAACGGTACCCTTGCGGGAGAGCACATCATAAATTACAGCACGACGGGCACGCGCCGCGTCGAGCTCAAATTCGGAATTTCCTACGATAACGATTACAAAGAAGCGCAGAAAATCATATTGGAACTCTGCAACGCGCATAAATCGGTATTGAAAGATCCGGCGCCTATATGCAGACTCACGGAGCACGGCGCCAGCGCGCTGATACTTGTCACGAGAGTGTGGACGCTTACCGACGATTACTGGGACGTTTATTTCGATCTGACCGAACAGGTCAAGGACGCGTTCGACGCCGCGGGTATCGGTATCCCCTATCCGCAGATGGACGTCCATATCCGCGATACGGTCGAAAAGCAGTAAAAAATTTTGAGGAAAAACGAATATGGGATACGCGGGAATCCCTTTTTTTCGTAAACGTCGCTCCGTACGATACGCTACGGTAATACTTTTGTGATAAACTCCGCTATATCCCGCCACGCTTCGCGGCTTTCCCTGAGCCACGGAGCGAAGTAATGGAAGTCGTGGAACATTCCACGGTATTTTCTCTGCGTAGCTTTGACGCCCGCGGCGAGCGCCCTTCCGTATATCATATCGGAGTCGGACTCGCACATTTCCACGTCGCCGCATTGAATGAGCATAGGAGGGAAACCTTTGTAATCGCCGAAAGCGGGCGAAAGATAAGGATCGTCGAGGGGAGTATCCCCGCAATAGGGACTTATCCTTCTCAGGCGCGCGCCGCGCTTATTATAACTTTGCCAGAAAGGAAGCGCGTACATGGGATCGGCGTGGGCGTTCTTGCGGTAGGAGTCGCCCTGCGACGACATATCCCCCTGAACGCATACCGATATGATTGCCGAAGGCAGTTCCTTACCTTCGTCGCGCAGTCTGAGGCAGGTAGCGAGAGCGAGGTTCGCGCCCATGCTGTCACCCGTCAATATTATGTTTTTCGCCTCGTATCCCGCTTTAAGCATACCCTCGTAAGCTAGCGAACATTCCTCCAAAAGCTCGGGATGTACTCTCGACAGTCCCGCCGAATAATCTATACTGAATACCCTGAGCCCGCAGATACGCGCATATCGCTCGCTTATTTTTCGATACATCGGAGTCATGCCTCCGACCGCGCCGCCGCCGTGTATCTGTAAGATTATCTGCTCCCCGCGTAGCTCGTCGGGCGTGAGTTCTTCCACCTTCACTCCGTTATATTCGCGCACTTCGTACAGAAATCCTTTCGGCGCGCGGTAAGGCGCGTAAAAGTACTTTACGTTACGCGAAAGCGAACGCTGATTTATCCTGTAAGGAAAGGTGACGAGCCGTAACGCTACCTTGACCGCCCCCGCCGAGAACGAAGTCATAAAAGTTTAAGTCTCCTTTTCATATTCTTAACTAAAGGATTCATTATAAGCGGTATCAGTACCCCTGAACGCACGAAACAGTAAACTTCGTTCCACAAGCCGTAGAAGGCGAGTTTTGCTTCGCTCATATCGGAAGCGCCGTAATTTTCGAAATACGTTTCCGCCAAACGGAAACGTTTGCCGGTAAGATTGCGGAACTGGAAAAGGTCGTATTCCCTGTCCGCGTACATGGAGTTCAAGGGGTCTATGAAGCCGCTCACGCGGTGCGCGCCGTCCACCATGATGTTCATGACGTTGAGATCGCCGTGGATAAGGACGGCTTTGTCGGGTTCTGTAGCGAATATATCGTCGAAGCGCGCCCACGCGGAGCGCATTACGTCCGTTATCCTTGCGGGCAACTCTCCCGCAGAAACGAGCTTAACGGCTTCCGTGAGCACCTCCTCGGCGAACTCGCCGTAACATTCGCGCCAGCTCGAGAACGTGGGGCGCATTGTGTCGCCGAATTCAGGCGAAACGGCGGAGTGTATGGAACTCAATCCTTCCGTCACTTCACGGGCGAATTCCGCCCTCTTCTTTTTCCCTCCGAAAAACAATCCCTGATCCGTAAAAGCGGGTCTGCCCTCTATTTTTTCCATGCAGTAAAAGTCTACGGGTATACCGCCGCCTTGTTCTACGGCGAATATTACAGAGGGCATTTTTACAGAACAATTCTTTTTGAGAAGATTGAGATCGAATATCTCTTTTTCGAGCATTCCTCGGGCGCATAAAAATTTGAATATCCTTTCGTCGCCGTCTTCGAATTTCACCTCGACCGCTCTGCCGAACGAGCCGCCGCCGATATATTTCGCCGCGACCGCTTCCGTATCGGGACAATATTTCTTCGCCGCGCGCAGGGCGTAGATCACGGCGTCTTTCGAACTAACTTTTACGGGTTTGATCCTTTCGACTTTCATAAACTTACGACCCTCCCGGAGTCAATAAGATTATACACCCCGTCTCTAAGGAACGCCATATCCCGATAAAACTTAATTCTATCCCGAAACTACTTTTTCGTTTCGCCCTCGCGGTATCTGCCGGGCGTGGTACCGAGTTCGCGCGCGAAAAGTTTATAAACGCCGGAAGCGTTTTTGTATCCGAGCGAAGAGGCTATTTCCTCGACGGACAAGCGAGTCTCGCGCAGCATACGTTTCGCTTCCTCGAATTTCTTGGCTTCCGCGAGCTGCGTAAAAGTCGAGCCCGTGAGTCCGAGTATCGTCCTTCCCGCATACCCCGCGCTGTAGCCGGCGTAAGCTGCAAATCCCTTCAACGTGGCTTCGGTAAGATTTTTTTCGAGATACAAGCCGAGCAAATCCGTAATAGCGTTCTTTTCGCGCTCCTCGGAAGCGTCCTCTCCTCTCGAAATCTCTATAAACGCAAGATCGAGAAATTTCAACGCCGCGCGTTCGGAAAGTTTGCGCCCCGCGAAACATTCCTCCACCGCTTTATAAATATAATTTTCCGCTTCGGCGTTTACCTCGAAAAATCGGTGTCCTTTTTCGTTTGTCTGAAGATCGCCGAGCACGTAAGAGTATCTTCTTGGAATCACGGCTTTGACTGTTACGTCCCCCGCGCGCGCTCTGCCTATCGCGTGCACCGAGTCGGGAGAAGCTAAAAACGCCTCTCCTTTACCGATACGGCGTGCCGACGTTTCTCCCGGAAGATAAAGCGCGCAAGATCCCTTGTAAACGTATACGAATTCGTAGAAATCGTGCCCGTGATAATAAGGTCTTTGCGAAGAAGTATGCTTCTTGGTATAAAATCGTTGCGACGTCCTCACGGGCGTTACCCGCCATTCGCTCGGTTCGCATACCGAATAATCGAAAACAGTTCTGCGGAAATCCTCGTCGTCAAGCGCGTCGAGTATTTCTTCCGAATTAAGAAATTCCTGCTTTATCCGCTCGCGTATGCCGTACTCGCTGCGGAAATAATCGGCGTCGTCCGCTTCGTGCGCCTTGAGTATCTTGTCAAGCCTTACGCGCATGTTATTCTTTGTCGGTTATTTCTTCCGAGAAGTACTCGTACCTGTCGCCGGTGCGGATAATGAGCGTGTATTCTTCGCTACCGTCGTGATAGCTCGTCACCCCTATAGTCGCGTATCCCGCTTCATTGCCTTCCTCGTCCTCGAGAATATATATCGACGATTTCCCCTCTATATACTCCTCTTCAGCGAGAACGTATACCGAAGTCGTCCCCGCAGTCACGTGTTCCACGGTAAGCGTGCCGCTCTTAACGGAAACTTTTATCTCGACGACTTTTGCTTCGGGATAAATTTCGGCGTTACTTTCGGAGCACTCGGTTATAGCCGCTTCGCCGCCTACATTCTCGAGCACGTTGTCGAATACCCACTCGTGCCCCTCTATCCTTACGTTGTATTCCTCTTTGTCGCACGCGCTCAAAGCGACCGCGCCGACGACTAATGTTAAAATCAAACAAATTACCGTAACCGTTTTTTTCATTTCTTTTTTCCTTATGTTTTCTTTACAGTTTATTGTTTTCTTTTCCGCGTGATCGATGCGGTTACTCCGAGCGCGATCGCCGCGCACGAGGCGGTCACACCCGCGCCGAGCACCGCAGCATATACGCCGAAGCCCGCACCTTCGACCTCTATGTCGGTCATCGTTTCCGCATAGCCTATAGCGCCCTCCGGTATACGTTGAGCGCCGTAGCCCGCGACAACGGCAAACGCCAGCGCCACGACGGCAACGAACGCGAAAGCAAACGCAAAAACAGCGAGTCTCTTACGGCGGAGGCGCGCGCCGTCAACGCCGAAAGCGGCTTCGGTTTCCCGCGCGTACTCGTCTGGAGCGCCGAGGCGCGATATTGTCTCCGCTTCGCTTTCGCCGCGCGCCGCAGCCGTAGCGAATATCTCCTCCAGATCCCGCATAACTTCTTTCTTTTTACCCTGCGGAAGCGTCAGCTTCCTTCTTACTCGGGAAATATACCTTTTAGTCATCTTCCGTATCTCCTATGAATAAGTCCACGCAGTCGGAATAAGCGCGCCACAACGCCTTGAGCTCTTCCAGCGTCCTCGCGCCCTCCGGCGTAAGAGAATAACTCTTGCGGTTACCGCCGTTGGCGGGCGCGGGAACGAGCCTGTGTCCGATGAGCCCTCCCGCTTCCAGTCTGTATAATATAGGATATACCGTGCCCTCGCGCGCATACCCGAGCACCTCGGCTCCCTTTGAATTCAGCTCGTTGATAAGCTCGTATCCGTAACGCTCTCGCTTTCCTATAAGCGCAAGAAGTATGAGCTCAAGCGAACCTTTTTTGAATTGTCTTATGTAATTGCCGTCCACACGCTCTCTCCGACAGCTATTTAGTAATGCTAATTAGCATAACAATATTATATCCGCTTGTACCCCGCCTGTCAAGCACGGGAAGTAACAAAAAAGAGAAGGCGCGCGCCTTCTCCTCGTCATTCAGAACAGCAACCATTCTCCAAGTTGTTGCCCAAGAGTATATTATGTCGAAATATGGATATTTTTGTATCCAAAGCTACAGAATCGTAACCGTTCCGTCCTCTTCTACCCGCAGTCGGTCGCCGGTTTTTACGCTCGCGAGAAATTCGCTTCCGAGGCGGTCTATCGCTATCACGTCGCTCGACTCCCATATCTTTGCGAGCACGATCCCGCTTGCGGCAAGCGAATCGATGTGCTCCGAGAAAAGGAAACACGCGGGGTTTATCTTCATAGAGCACACCGTCTGTATCACCAGCCCCCCGGTAGTAGAGCCTATCGTTATCGGAAGGCACAGCGCTTTACCGGTAATGTTCTTACCGAATATGTCGGGGTTGTTCTGGTCGGAGACTATGACTTCCTTTTTGTTGCCCATAGCGCTTTTCTGGAAAGTTGCAAGAGTATTTACGCCGCCGTGCGACACTACGGCTTCGCCTTCCCAGTTACCGCCCGCTATCACTCTTCCCTTATACTTTTTCATTGTACGTCCTCCCCGGATACGATCTTCAGAATCTCCGCGTCCTTATAGTAGCGCGAAACGGAATACGTGCGCAGTTTATTGCTGTTGGTCGCTATCGGCGTGGATTTTGTGAGCGGATTATTGGTATACATGAGGGGACATATACTCGTTATCCGCGCTCCTGTCGCCGTAAGCGCCGAATACAGTGCGGCGTTTTCCGCTTTGAATTTCTTTACCACGTACGGACTTGCGCACAGCACGGTGCGCACGGCGGTCTTTTTTCTTCCCCGTGCCTTTACGGCATCCGTTACGGCTGACGCCCAGTCCGTAAGTTGAGCATAGGTAAGGTGCGGACAACCTATGAATACCAGTTTTGCTTTCGCGCCCTCTTTCCACATCACCGGATAGGAAGCGTAGACCCTTTCGAGTTCGGCGTCGTCGATAACGTAGGTTCCGGCGTCCTCATTGACGAGCGCTTCCCCTTGCTCTTTGGCTTCCGGCGTCAGATTGTCTATATGATAGAGTCCCACCGCGCCGTTCGACGCGGTAGCCGCCCCGAAATCCTTCAGGTACGCTTCGGACTTCTCGTTGAGTTCGGTGCCTATCCACTTATCGAGCCCGTAGACGTACGGGACGTCTTCCATGACTTTCATCCCGATAGCGCTTCCCAATATCTGCGCTTCCGGCATAGACGTAGTTTTTACATACACCTTCCAATTCGCTTTACGCCCCTCGTCGGTGAGAAGTCCGAAATACGGCACATATCCCACGATAGAGCCGAACAGGTCTAACATCCCCGAATTGCGGTTACACCTTGCTCCGAGCACGGAATTGGCGTACACCACGGCGGAGGACTCCGCCCAGCTAAGCACGTCGCCCTTCTTCGGCACGTTGCCCATTTCCTTGAGATAACAGGTGCAGCTGAACGAGTCTTCGTCCCGAAGCCCGACTTTCTTGAGTTGCGCTTCGTAATTCGCCTGCTCGGAGTACATAAACTTATTGAATACGAGCTTGAGAAGGGGATTGCATTTAACGTTAGCGTAATCGAGCGGACGCGGATCGACTGTAAATTTCCCTTCCGCTTCGAGCCCCGCGGCTATAAGCTCGTCCATAGTGCGGAAAAGCGGTTTCAGAAGCCCTATCCCGAAGCTCGTTACGAGATGTCCTTCGGCGTGCGTCACGGGCACCATCTTCTCCGCTCCGAAAATATCTCCGAACATTACGAGCGTCTGCATGACTTTGGCTTTTACCTCGCCTTCCGCACCGTCGAGTATCGCGCGCTGAGCGTCGGTAAGTTTCATTTTGTATTCCATGTTACTCCCGTGTATCCCGGAGCGCCGAATTGAGTACGTTTGCGAGCTCCGCTCCGGTCAAGCCCTATAGCGGCTTACGACTATATTATAGCATTAACCGACATATTTTTCAATACACAAAGTAAACGTTTCGAATATTATCCGTGATAAGCGCGCTTAGCTTAAAGAAGGGACCGCGCCCCTTCCGTGGGCTCGTATTCGGCTTTCGCCGCCGCGTCCATATCGTCGAATATTCATTATCCTTCAATAACGTTATCTTTCGCGTTCGCTTCTTACGAAGCAAGCACTATAGCGGTAATTTCGTATATGGGGAATACCGTTGCGTTACGCGGAAAAAGTATCACGCCGTAAGCCTGACCCGCGGCGTGCGCGAGCGCAGCGTAATACGGATCGGTTATCTCTTTCGTCATTCGGTCATGGACGTATCGCACGAACGGGTATCCGATTATTAAATAACGGATACCTTAAAAGATATTACTTTTTATCGCCTTTATCGCTCGGAACGTGGTATAGTTTCGCCATGCCCGCCTCGCTGGTTTCGCGATAACGGTTACTGAGATCTTTGCCCGTTTCGTACATGACTTCGATTATCGTGTCGAGCGACACCGTGCGGGTCGCAAACAGGAAGTCGGCAAGCGACAGCGAATTGAGCGCGCGCATCGCGGCTACTGCGTTACGTTCTATACACGGTATCTGTACGAGCCCCGCCACCGGATCGCAGGTAAGTCCCAGATGATGTTCTATCGATATTTCCGTAGCGTATTCTATCTGGTCGAGCCCGAGCTCGAATATTTCCGCAAGTCCTCCCGCCGCCATAGCGCAGGCGCTTCCTATCTCCGCCTGACAGCCGCATTCCGCTCCGGATATGGAAGCGTTCTTCTTGATGAGATTCCCTATAAGCCCGGCAACGGCGAGCCCCCTGATTATCGCGTCGCGAGTTACGCCGCGCGTTTTCAGAACGTAGAAAAACGTCGCGGGGAGCACTCCGCACGAACCGCAGGTAGGCGCGGTAACGATAGTGCCGCCGGCAGCGTTCTCCTCGGCGACCGCGAATGCGTACGAACATACGAGGCGGTTCTCGCGGGTTTCGGGGCTTTCGTCTATATGCCGCTGAAGGTAGAGATACCTCGCTTTACGTCTTACGTTAAGCCCTCCCGGCAAAACGCCTTCCGCGGAAAGCCCGCGCTTTATAGAATCGGTCATTGCGTCCCATATCGTTTCGAGGTAATCCTTTATATCGGGTTCGGTTTCGAATACGTAATCGCTCAAACGTATATCCTTATCGAGGCAGTACGCTTTGATATCCGCGAAATGATCGTGCGGATACACTTCGGGAGTAATTACGGCGGGCTCTCCGACGATACTGAAAGCTCCGCCGCCCAAGCTGTACGCGCGGTGTTTCGCTATCGTTTCCGTGCCGTCCTTGACTTCCACGTCGAGCGTGTTCGGGTGTTCGATATTCGTTTCCGTCATATTGAAAACTATCTCGGTATCGTCTCCCAATACCTTCCTCAATACCGTATCCGTGCCGTGCCCTTTACCCGTATGCGCGAGCGAGCCGTACAATATCACTCGGAAACGTTTGCCGGGATACTTTTTGCGGAAAAACAAAGCTATTTTCTGAGGCGCCATGGTATGCGAAGACGAAGGTCCGCATCCTGTCTGGAAAAGTTCTTTAAGCGATTTCATAACACACACTCCGAAGCTTTAAGGCGAATCTCATGCGCCTAATCAATTATATCAAAGCCGAATCGCAAAATCAATAACCGTTGCGGGCGTGAATTGTTTTTTCCCTTTTTTCAGAGCGCAGAAACAACGAATATATGATATTTTCGGTCGAAGCTGTCGGTCACGTGCCCGAGGACGGCACGCTTTTAGCAGACAGCAATGCCGACGGCTCCGACTCCTGGTGCGGTAACCCCGCCAAAAACGACAAAAGCAAACATTACGATTTCGTAATAGACTACGTTAGAGTTTACCGCAAGCCATAACGCGCGGTATCGAAGAATTTAACCATCACGTATTCTTCCCCTCTTTCGATCACGGTACGAAAGCATAGTCTAAGGTAGAGCGAAAGAGCGGGATTTTCCCTCTGTACCGACAGCGAAACACCGGGGAAACCGTTTCTTTCTACCGCCGCGCAAAGCGCACTCCTCTAAGTAAAGTTCGTCCGCCGTTTTTCCTTTTAACGACTCTATCGTCGTATAACCCATCGATATAAGGGCTTTTTCGGTAGTCTTTCCGACGTTAGGTATTTTTCTCAGTTCTCCCATATTCCTTAAAGTCGCTCCTTGTTATTTCAGAACCATTTGATCTTTTCGTCTTTGAAAACGGGCTCGTCCGAAACGGCGTACGGATCGTAATTGTCGGTATTCGAACCGTATTCTCTTAGATAGCATATTTTCCCGTCGCGCCATTCGGCGACGGTCATGCCCTCGAAGCAATCTTCGCCACCGTCATTCATAACAC